>NZ_QKLH01000007.1:0-199100 GCF_003224215.1 Curtobacterium sp. MCLR17_043
TCGGCAGCGTCAGATGTGTATAAGAGACAGCCCCACCCCCGAACACCTGCACCACCGCGCGATCAGCGCCATTGCGAAGGAGCAAGCACATGTCCGCAGACTCGAGTCCGCGCCTCATCAGCGCACAGCTCGTCGGCCTCGACGAGGACCTCGGCGCCACGTCGACCGACGTCATCCGGGTGCTCGCCGACCGCGTCGCCGCGACCGGCCGCGCCGCCGACGGCGCCACGCTCGCCGACGACGCCATCAAGCGCGAGGCGAGCGTCGGAACGGGCGTCCCCGGCGGCATCGCCATCCCGCACGCCCGGTCGGCATCGGTGTCCGAGCCGACGCTGGCGTTCTCGCGCCTGGCCCGGAAGGTGCCGTTCGGCGCCCCGGACGGCGACGCCGACATCGTCTTCATGATCGCCGTGCCCGAGGGGGCCGACAAGGACCACCTGACGGTCCTCTCGACCCTGGCCCGCGCGCTCATCCGCGAGGACTTCACGGCCGCGCTCCGTGCCGCGACCACCCCCGACGAGATCGTCCGGTTGGTCGACAACGAGGTGAGCGGCGAAGTGGCCGAGGCAGGCGTCGGGAAGGCGAGTGGTGCCTCCGAACCGGCCACCGCGCCGGAGGCGGGCCGCAAGGTCTTCGTCGGCGTCACCGCCTGCCCGACCGGCATCGCGCACACCTACATGGCGGCCGACGCCCTCGTCGCCGCCGCCCAGCGTGCCGGTGCCGAGATGCACATCGAGACGCAGGGGTCCTCGCAGGTCGAACCCCTCGACCCGGCCCTCATCGCCCGTGCCGACGCCGTCGTGTTCGCGGTCGACGTCGACGTCCGCGACCGCGGTCGGTTCGCCGGCAAGCCGCTCGTGTCCGGACCCGTCAAGCGCGGTGTCGACGAGCCCGACAAGATGATCGCCGAGGCCATCCGCGCCTCGGAGGACCCGCACGCCGCACGCGTGCAGGGTGGTGCCGCCGTCGAGGGCGAGTCCACCGCCAAGAACGAGCACTTCGGCCAGTCGCTCAAGCGCTGGCTCCTCACCGGCGTCAGCTACATGATCCCGTTCGTGGCCGGCGGCGGGCTGCTCATCGCGCTCGGCTTCCTGCTCTCCGGGTACGGCATCGCGCTGACCCACGGTGACTCGGGCCAGAACAACGCCGTCTTCACGCTCACCAACTACACCCTGCTGAACCTGCCGCCGGAGGGCCTCGGCTACTACCTCGGCGCCGCCGCGTTCCAGATCGGGTCCGTGTCGCTCGGGTTCCTGGTCGCAGCACTCGCCGGGTACATCGCCTACGCCATCGCCGACCGTCCGGGCATCGCACCGGGCTTCGTGGCCGGGTCGATCGCGGTGTTCATGAACGCCGGGTTCCTCGGTGGCCTGGTCGGTGGCCTCATCGCCGGTGCCGCCGCGTACTGGATCGGGCGCATCCCGACCTGGCGGTGGCTGCGTGGCCTGATGCCGGTCGTGATCATCCCGCTGTTCGCGTCGATCATCGCCTCGGGCCTCATGCTCCTGGTGCTCGGTGGCCCGATCGCCTGGGTCATGACCGAGCTCACCGCCTGGCTCAACTCCCTGTCGGGTGCCTCGGCCGTCCTGCTCGGGATCATCCTCGGCCTGATGATGGCGTTCGACCTCGGTGGTCCGGTGAACAAGGTGGCGTACGCGTTCGCCGTCGCCGGGCTCGGTGCCGGGACCGCCACGAACGTGGTGCCGTTCGAGATCATGGCCGCCGTCATGGCGGCCGGCATGGTGCCGCCGCTCGCACTCGCGCTCGCCTCGACCGTGCTCTACCGCAAGGGCTTCACGAAGCCGGAGCGCGAGAACGGCAAGGCCGCGTGGCTGCTCGGTGCGTCCTTCATCTCCGAGGGTGCGATCCCGTTCGCCGCAGCCGACCCGCTGCGCGTCATCCCGGCGTCGATGGTCGGTGCCGCGATCACGGGTGCGATCTCGATGGCTGCCGGCGTGACCTCGCGAGCGCCGCACGGCGGGATCTTCGTCTTCTTCGCGATCGGTGACGTCCTGATGTTCGTCGTCGCGATCCTGGCGGGGACCGTGGTGTCCGCGCTGGTGCTCGTCGCCTTGAAGAAGTGGGTCCGTCGTCGCCCCGTCGACGAGGCCGCTGCGGCCGGTGAGGCTGCCGTGGCCGGCGAGACGGTGGGCCAGCGCGCACCGGTCGCCGCGTAGTCGACGCGATCCCGGGAACGACGGGAGGCCCGGTGCCAGCTGGCACCGGGCCTCCCGTCCGTCGTCCGGTCGCGTCGCGGGCCGGACGTGCGCCGGTCAGGCGGCCATCGCGAGCGCCGACGGGTCGACCTGACCGGGGACGCACTCGTCGACGTCGCACGGCGCGATCGGGGCGACCGAGGTGTGGGTGATCTTGGGGTGTACCGGGCGGCGTTCGGTCTCGCCACGTCCGATGAGGTCCTCGTGGAGCTTCTCGCCCGCCCGCAGGCCCGTGAACACGATGTCGGACGGGCTGCCGGTGGCCTGGAGCATGCGCCGTGCGATGTCGAGGATCCGGACCGGTGCACCCATGTCGAGCACGAGGACCTCGCCGGGGTGGGCGATCGCAGCCGACTGGATCACGAGGTGGCACGCTTCGGGGATGGACATGAAGTAGCGGGTGGCGTCGGGGTGGGTGACGGTGAGGGGCCGTCCGGCACGGATCAGCTCCGCGAAGAGCGGGAGCATCGAGCCGCGGCTGCCGAGGACGTTGCCGAACCGGACCGACACGTAGTCGTGGCCCGTGTCGGCGGCGGTCCAGGCGGTCAACCGCTCGGCGATGCGCTTGGTCGATCCGAGCACGCTCGTCGGGTTCGCGGCCTTGTCGGTCGAGATGTTCACGAGTGTCCCCACGCCCGCGGCAGCAGCGGCGCGGAGGACGTTCAGGGTGCCGAGGACGTTCGTCTTCCAGCCTTCGTCCGGGTACTGCTCGAGCATCGGCAGGTGCTTCAGCGCCGCGGCGTGGAAGACGACGTCGGGCCGGCGGGTCAGCATGATGTCGCGGATGGCGTCGGCGTCGCGGATGTCGGCGAGGACGACGTTCTTCGTGTCGAGGAGCCCGTGACCGTCCACGGAGACCTGCACCTGCTGCAGGGCGGTCTCGTCGCGGTCGAGCATGATGATCTCCGCCGGCTCGAACCGGACGAGCTGTCGGCAGAGTTCGCTGCCGATCGAGCCGCCGGCGCCCGTGATCAGCACCGACCGGCCCCGGACGAAGTCGACGGTGATCTCGAGCTCGGCCTCGGGCTGTCGATCCCCGATCAGTGCGTCGATGTCGAGCCCGTCGAGGCCGGGGATGCTGCGCTGTGGCATGGGGGTCTCCTCCGTGAAGTCCTCCCCAGTGTGAACCTCTCACATGTGAAATGTCAATTGGTCAGTCTGCGATGTTCGCCGTCACCGCGTCGATGTACGCCGCACGCTCCTCGCGCGAGTGCGGGCGCCCCGGCACGCCCGGCCGCTGCTCCCACGGGAACGGCCCGGCCTCGTGCCGGTACTCGATGCCCATGGCCTCGAGCCGGGCGGTGTGCTCGGCCAGGCGTCCGCGGAACTCGGCGAGGTCGCGCGGCCCGGTGACGTCGGCCGACCACAGTGCCTCGGCGAGGGCGGCGACGCGGGGGAAGAGCTGGTAGTCGAGCCGACGGGCAGAGTCGACGTGCTCCGTCCACATGTTGCCCTGGCCGCCGATGACGTGGGCGCGCTCGGTGTCGGTGAGCCCCGACGGCACCGGGTCGAAGGCGAAGACGTCGTCGACGGTGAGCACGATCGACACCGGGATCGGCTCGGTCGACAGGTCGCTCTGGCGGTAGTCGAGGTACACCTGGTCGTCGGGCGACGAGATGACGTCGTGCCCGCGGCGGGCGGCGGTGCGTGCGCCGGTCAGCCCGCGCCAGGAGACCACGGTCGCCGAGGGGTCGAGCGTGCCGCCCTCGAGGATCTCGTCCCACCCGAACGCCCGCCGGCCGTGCGACTCGACGTGTGCGGCGAGCTGTCCGATGATCCAGGCCTGCAGCTGTTCCTCGTCCTGCAGCCCGAGCTCGCGGATGCGCTCCTGGGTGCGGGGGTCGGTCTCCCACTGCACCTTCGGGCACTCGTCGCCGCCGATGCCGATGTAGCCGGAGGGGAAGAGTGCGATGACCTCGTCCAGGACGTCCTTGAAGAAGTCGATCGTGGCGTCCTCGGCGTTCAGGACGTCGTCGGCGATGCCCCACTCCGTCCACACCTCGACCGGTTCGCCCGTGACGCCGAGCGACGGGTAGGCCGCCAGCGCCGCGCGGACGTGCCCGGGGGTCTCGATCTCGGGGACGACGGTGACGAACCGGTCGGCCGCGTACGCCACGATCTCGCGGACGTCGTCCTGCGTGTAGTACCCGCCGTGCGGGCGGCCGTCGAACCCGGCGACGACGAGTGTGCCGTCCGGCCCGGGGACGTGCGCGCCGACCTGGGACTCCCGACGCCAGGACCCGACCTCGGTCAGGCGCGGGTACTTCCGGATCTCGATGCGCCACCCCTGGTCCTCGGTGAGGTGGAAGTGCAGGCGGTTGATCCGGTGCGCGGCGAGCTGGTCGACCACCCGCATGACCTCGTGCTTCGTCCGGAAGTGCCGGGCGACGTCGAGCATCACGCCGCGCCAGGCGAAGGCCGGGGCGTCCTCGACGACCACGGCGGGGACGGACCACGGACCGGTCGCGACCCGGCCGCGGCGGTACACGTCCGGGGGCAGCAGCTGCAGCAGGGCCTGCACACCGTAGAAGACCCCGGCGGGCGAACCGCCGATGACGTCGACGCCGTCCGGCGTCACCGTGAGGCGGAACGACTCCGCCCGGTCGCCCTCCGCCGTCGACGGGCCCGCGGGCAGGGACGGGTCGTCGGCGACGCGCAGCGCGATCGTGCCGGCCCCCGGTGCCGTGTCGTCGAGGGCGTCCCGCACCGGCAGCCCGGTCGATCCCCGCAGGGTCTGCTGCAGGTACAGTCGGACGGACTCGCTCGCCGGGTCGGCGGCGATCCGGGTCGACGGGGTGATCGCGAAGGCCCCGACACCGGGAGCGGTGCGGCGCGGTCGTGGGACGAGCATGTCGGAGCCACCATTCCTCAATGATCTTTCGTAATGTGGAGGCTATGACCGTGGAGCAGACCGTGTCAACGACCTCCGGTGCCGTGGGGACGACCCCCGGTGTCCTGCGGCAAATGAACTCGCGGGCCATCCTCGACGAGCTCCTGCGCGACGACGTCTCCCGCACGGTCACCGAGCTCGGGCGCACGGTCGGACTCTCCCGCCCCACGGTCGAGGCGGCGCTCGCCGACCTGGTCGACGAGGGCTGGGTGACCGAGGCCGAGGCGATCGCCACCCCGAACAAGGCCGGTCGTCGCGCCAAGCGCTTCGCCGCGGACGCGTCGGCCGGCTCCGTGCTCGGCGTGGACCTCGGCCTGCACGGGATCGTCGGCGTGCGCGCGGACCTGCGCGGCGTCACGCTCGCCCGCGTCGAGGAGCGCTACGCCGACCTCGCCGACGCCGAACAGGCCTGGTCGAGCGTGCAGGACGTCGTCCGTCGGCTGACGGCGCCCGTCGGTGGCACGGTCGGTGGCTCCGCCGGTGGTGCGCCGGTGCTCGGTGCCACGTTCGGCGTCCCGGCGGTCGTCGACCGCGACGGCGCGATCGACTACACGGTCGCGGTGCCGGAGTGGGTCGAGCGGCGGGTGCCCGGCCGGATCCAGGACCTCTTCCCCGAGGCCGCCACCTTCTTCGACAACGACGCCAAGCTGGCGGCCACGGCCGAGGCGCGGTGGGGGCGGTTCGACGGCGTCCGGGACGCCCTGTACCTGGTGATGGGTCGGCAGATCGGTGCCGCCCTGGTGGTCGACGGCTCGTTGGCGCGCGGTGCGCGCGGTGCGGCCGGCGAGATGGGCGGCATCGCCTCGACCGGCTGGCCCGCCGCGCCCGCCCGCCTGGAGGCCCGGATCCCGTCCGGCACGGACCTCGAGTCCGTCTTCGCGGCGGCGGCCCAGGGCACGGTGCCGGCCGTCGAGACCGTCCGAGCGTTCGCCGCCGACGTGGCACCCGGCGTCGTGCAGCTCGTGACGACGATCGACCCCGAGGTCGTCGTCGTCGGTGGCGAGGTCCTGCCGGCTGCCGAGGTGTTCTGCGCCGCGCTCGACGAGATCGTCACGCCACAGCTCCGGCACCCGGTGGTGTTCGCCCCGTCGACCGTCGGTCGCGACGCCGTCGCCCGGGGCGCGCTCGCCCGGTCACTCGCGCACGTCCGGTCCGCTCACATGGGACTCGGCTGACACCCAGGGAGCGTGCCGGGTCCTGACAGGGCGTTCAGGGATGCTGGGGGCATGACGACTGCCGTGACCGCCCGTGCCATGACCGTCGCCAGTGGCGACTCCACCGCTCCGTCGGACCTCGGCGGGCTCTCCGGCCTGGTGCTGCAGCTGATCGACGCGCTGGGGGAGTGGGGCGTCGGGCTGATGCTCTTCGTCGAGACGGTGTTCCCGCCCATCCCGTCCGAGGTCATCCTGCCGCTGGCCGGGTTCCTCGCGGGTGCCGGCCAGATGAACCTGGTCCTGGTCCTGGTGCTGGCGACGATCGGTTCGTACCTCGGGGCGCTCGTGCTGTACTGGCTCGGCGCGAAGATCGGGTTCGAACGCACCACGCGGTGGTTCGGCAGGCTGCCCCTGGTCGACGAGGACGACTTCCGCAAGGCGGCCGGCTGGTTCCACCGGCACGGCAAGAGCGCGGTGTTCTTCGGCCGGTTCGTCCCGATCGTCCGCAGTCTCATCTCGCTGCCGGCCGGTGCCGATCGCATGCACCTCGGCACGTTCTCGGTGTTCACGATCATCGCGAGTGGTATCTGGAACAGCGCACTCGTGCTGCTCGGTGCCGCGTTCGGGTCGCAGTACGACCAGGTCGAGGCGTACACCGAGTGGATCGACCGCGTGCTCTACGTCGCGCTCGCCGCGGTCGTGGTGACCTTCGTCGTGCGCCGGATCCGCCGTGTCCGCGCCGAGCGGCGCACGGGCGGTCCCGACGACGACCACGACGACGCCGCCGGCAGCCCTGCCGTGGGCGGTGCCCGGGGTCGTCGTCGCGCCGAGCCCGCCCGCGACTGAGCCTCAGGCCTTCGTCAGCGCCGACTCCTTGTGGGCGGCCTGCTTGCCGCTCTTCTCCGACTCGACGATCCAGTACGGGTCGTCGTCGGTCGGCGTGAAGTGCTGCCCGTCGAACTCGAAGTCGCTCGTCCGCTTGCGCACGAGCGTGCCGGTCGTCCTGCCCTGCGAGGTGTTCCAGTGCACCTCGTCACCCTTCGACAACGCCATGCTGTCCTCCTTGCGCGATTCCTCGTCCTGATGGAGGTCGGACTGTACCCCGTCGATCCCCGGGAACTCAGGGAAGTACGGCGATCACGATGTCGTAACGGCCATGCGGATCGAGAGTCGGACGCGTACCGTTTCCCATGAGCCCACACGCCGGCAGGCGCCGCGGAACCACGGGCTCCGGACGGGACGACGGACACCATGACCCTGCTGGACAGCGCGCGGGCGGACACCGTCCTCTCTGCGCGGTACCGGCTCGTGAAGCTCATCGGCACCGGCGGCATGGGATCCGTCTACGAAGCCCGTGACGAGCACACGTACCGGGCCGTGGCCGTGAAGCTCTTCGCGACCCCGGACAAGATGACCACCGCCGACCGTGTCCGCCAGGAGCGCGAGATCCGGCTGCTCAGCATGCTCTCCCACCCGGGCCTCATCCCGCTGTACGACGCCGGCACCCACGAGTTCGAGGACGGCCCGCACCGGTTCATCGTGATGGAGCTCATCGCCGACACGACGCTGCTCCGCCGTCTGTCCGAGGGTGCCCTGCACAACTACGAGGTGGCCGACCTCGGTGCGCAGCTCGCCGACGCCCTGGCGTACGTGCACTCGCGCGGCATCGTGCACCGCGACGTCAAGCCCGCCAACATCCTGATCAGTGACGAGGGTTCGTCCGGGTTCGCCCGCACGGTCAAGCTCACCGACTTCGGCGTCGCCCACTTCGTCGACGGTTCCCGCCTGACGAACGACGGCACGGTCATCGGCACCGCCGCCTACCTCAGCCCGGAGCAGGTCGCCGGCGAACCGATCAGCTTCGCCACCGACGTGTACTCGCTCGGGCTCGTCCTGCTCGAGGCGCTGACCGGCAAGCAGGAGTACTCGGGCACCCTGATCGAGGCCGCCCTCGCCCGGCTCCGCCGCGACCCCGAGGTCCCGGACGACGTCGCCGACGAGTGGCGCGAGCTGCTCAGCCGGATGACGGCCCGCGACCCGGAGCGCCGGCCCACCGCGGTCGCCATCGCCAACGCGCTGCGCGGCGGCTCCACCCAGATCACCGGCCCGGTGCCGCTCGGTCCGGAACGCGTCAAGCACCAGCGCGACCACCGCATGCACCGTGCCGCGCACCGGCACGCCAAGCGCGGCACGTTCTCGGCGGTGCGTCGCTGGCGCCGGCGGAACGTCCTGGTCGGGTCCTTCGCGGCCTTCGGCGTCACCGCGGCCTGCGTGGCCGCCTACGTCGCGGGTGCCCTGCACTGACCCGCTCGGCGGCTCCGTGCTCCGAGCACCGGAGCGCCCTGGCAGGATGGACAGCATGACCGACCAGCGCTGGATCAAGATCTGTGGCCTGTCGACGCCCGACACCGTGGACGTCGCCATCGACGCGGGTGCCGACGCCGTCGGGTTCGTCTTCGCGGCGGGCAGCCCCCGGACCGTCACCGCCGACCTGGCGAAGGAACTCGTCGAGCGGGTGCCGGACGGCATCGACGCCGTCGGGGTCTTCCGTGACCAGAAGATCGACGAGATCGTCGGCATCGCCTCCGAGGTCGGGCTCACGACGCTGCAGCTGCACGGTGGCGAGTCGGCGTCCGACTTCGCCCGCGCGCGCGACGCCGGCTTCTTCACCATCCGGGCCATCGCGGCCGAGGACTACCTGCGCGAGACGCCCGAGCAGCGCGCCGCGTTCGACCACGACCTGCTGCTGCTCGACGCCGCCGTGCCCGGCAGCGGTCGCCTGATCGACCCGGCCACGATCGAGGGCGTGGACGAGGCCTGGATCCTCGCCGGCGGGCTGACCCCGGCCAACGTGGTCGCGGCGGTCGAGGCGCTCGACCCCGACGGCGTCGACGTGTCGAGCGGGGTCGAGTCCGAGCGCGGCGTCAAGGACCCCGCCAAGATCCGCGCCTTCGTCGAGGCCGTCCGCAGCCTGGGCTGAGCGCCCGGCCGCCGCGTCGGTCGCGTTCGCAGCTCTCGACGCGACCGGGGACGGACAGGAGGCGCGGTGCGGGCCCGCCACGGGCCTCCCGTCCGCCGCGCGGTCAGCGCAGGGTGGGGATGAGCTCCGTCAGGAACGCGTCCGTGTCCTCCCAGCCCTCCACCGCGTGGCAGGGGACCCCGAGCGCCTTCACCGGGTAGTCGTTGCCCTCGGGGTCGAGCCGGTCGCCCACGAAGAGCATGTCGTCGAGCGCGATGCCGGTGATCTCGGCCAGACGCTGCATGCCGTAGGCCTTGTCGATGCCCTTGCGGGTGATGTCGATGCTGGTGGAGCCGCCCGAGCGGACCTCGAGGTCGGGCAGGTCCTGCTGCACCAGACGGCGCAGGTGGTCCTTCTTCTCGCCGGTCGGGTCCCACTGCTTCTTGACGTCCACCGGGGCGGACTGGCCGAGGGCGGAGAACGTGATCTGCGACCCGCGGTCCTCGAGGATGGCGCCCCAGGTCTCGGACTCCCAGTACCCGGCTTCCTTCGCACGGGCCTCGACCGCGGCGAGGGCGCGGTCCTTCTGCTCGTCGGTGAGGTCCTCGGCGTACTGCAGTGCCCAGTCCTGGTCCTCCCAGCGGTAGTACCGGGTGCCGCAGGTGGGCAGGAGGTGCAGGGCGTCGAGCGTCAGGCCGTCGCGCTGCCGGAGCGGGGTGACGAGCTGCTGCTCGAACTGGGTGAAGTTGCCGCCGGAGATGACCGCGACCGGCACGACCTCGAGCAGGGACGCGAAGGTCTCGAGCATGCGGGGGTCGAGGGAGGACTTCGACGGGGCGAGCGTGTCGTCCAGGTCGAAGGCGACGAGGCGGGGCGTGGTCATGCCCCCGATCCTGCCAGAGCCCGCCGACCACGCGCAGGGTGCGACCAACAGGGTGCCCCGGTGCTGCGCGAAGTCTGCGGGGTCACGCGCGGTGCGTGGCGGGGACCCGGTCGCGGGCGTAGGTGATGTCGGTGTAGCCGTGCGGGGCGGGGTTGCCGTCCTCGTCGAGGTTCACGAAGACGACCTCGTCGATCGTCAGGATGCTGCGGTGCGTGAAGAGGTTGCGCGCCTCGGCCCGCATGGTCAGCGACGTCCGGCCGAACCGGGTGGCGACGAGGCCGATCTCGACGATGTCGCCCTCCTTCGCCGAGGACAGGAAGTTGATCTCCGACATGTACTTCGTGACGACCTTGCCGTTGCCGAGCTGGATGATCGCGTAGACCGCGGCTTCCTCGTCGATCCAGCGGAGCAGGCTGCCGCCGAACAGGGTGCCGTTGGCGTTGAGGTCTTCCGGTCGCACCCACTTCCGGGTGTAGAAGTTCATCTCCGGCGGGGCGTCGTCCTGGTGCTGATCCATGTCACGTCATGGTACGCCGACGGCCGCGCCCCCGCAGGGACGCGGCCGTCGTGGCGATCGGGGGCGGCGGTGCCGCCGGTGCTCACTCCTTGACGAGGACGACCTCGTCGAGGGGGATGCGGGTGCGCGGGGCGACCTCGCGCTCGGCGGCCTTGTCGTCGAGCTGCGACGGGTGCGCGACGGTGCCGACGGCCGTGACCGTGTACGGCAGGAAGCGCTCGGGCAGGTCGAACGCGGCACGGAGCCCGGCGGCGTCGATGCCCGCCATCTGGTGCACGTGCAGGCCCTCGGCGTGCGCCTGCACGGTCAGCGCGGCGAGCGACTGGCCGAGGTCGTACTGCGCGAAGGGGCGCTCCTCGCCGTCGGCGGTCACGGTCTCGAGCACGCCGACGACGAGGGCGCTGGCGCGGAAGGCCCAAGCGGCGTTGAAGCCGAGCAGGTTCTCGTTGATCTTCCGGAACGTCTCGGTGCCGCGGCGGCCGGCGATGAAGCGGCGGGGCTGGAAGTTCATGGCCGAGGGGGCCCAGCGAGCGGCCTCGAGGACGGCGTCGAGCTGGTCGTCCGAGATCGTCGCGGTCTCGTCGTAGGAGCGGGGGCTCCAGCGCTCCTCGAGCAGCGGCACGAGCGGCTGGCTGGAGTCGGTGGACCGGGTGAGGGTGTCGGCGTTCGTCGAGGTCATGATGCGCTCAACGGTATTCGATGCGTACGCATTTCCGACCTGAGTGACGTCACATCACCGCCGGCAGGTGCCAGGATGGACGGGATGGGTGGGGTGTTGACCGGCTTCGCGATCATCGGCGCGATCATCGCCGGTGGGTACGTCGTCGGACGCATCGGCCTGCTGGGCCCGCACGCGCAGTTCGTGATGAGCCGGCTCGCGTTCTTCGTGCTGATGCCGTGCCTGCTGTTCCACACCATCGCAACCGCCGACATCGCATCGCTGCTGTCCTCGATGCTCTGGGTCTCACTGCTGAGCGCCGCCGTGGTCGCCCTCGGTGCGGCCGCCGTGTTCCGCTTCGTGCTGCGCCGCCCCGTCACCACGACCACCGTCGGGGCCCTGGCGTCGAGCTACGTGAACGCGAACAACATCGGGCTGCCGGTGGCCGTGTACGTCCTCGGCCAGGCGACCGCGGTCGTGCCCGTGATCCTGCTGCAGCTCGTCGTGATGGCCCCGATCGCGCTGACGATCCTCGACGCTGCGACCGCGGGTGGCGGCGGATGGGGGCGGCGGCTCGCGGGGCCGTTCCGGAACCCGATCATCATCGCCTCGCTCGTCGGGCTGGTGTGCTCGGCGACCGGGATCACGCTGCCCGACCCGGTGCTCGAGCCGTTCTCGCTCGTCGGCGCGGCCGCGGTGCCCGTCGTGCTGCTGTCGTTCGGGATGAGCCTGCACGGTGCGACCCCGCTGCGGGACCCGGCGATCCGGACCGACGTCATCGTGGCGTCGTCGATCAAGCTCGTGGTGATGCCGGCCGTGGCGTTCGTGTTCGCCCGGTTCGTGTTCGGGCTCGGCGGCCAGGAGGTCTTCGTGCTCACCACCCTCGGCGCCCTGCCGGCGGCGCAGAACGTCTTCAACTACGCGCAGCGGTACGGGGCAGCGGTCCCGGTGGCGCGCGACGTCGTGCTCATCTCGACGCTCGGCTCGGTGCCCGTGCTCGTCGCGATCGCCGCCCTGCTGCACCCGTAGCGCGCCGAGACGCCGGCGTGTGGTGCGTCCGGAAGACGCCGTCGTGTTGTCGAGACGCCGGCGTGTGGTGCGTCCGGAAGACGCCGTCGTGTTGTCGAGACGCCTCGATGTCGCCGAGACGCCGCCGGATTCGGCGGCGTCTCGCGCACTTGCGGGCGTCGTGCGCGCACGCCGGCGTCTTCCGCACCCTGGACGCGCCGCGGGGCGGACGGGAGGCCCGTGGCGGGGGCACACCGGGCCTCCCGTCCGGCTGTCTGTGGTGGCGACCACCGCGGATGGTGAGCAGGAAAGGTCGGGTCGCGTCCGCCGACTCGACCATTCCTGCTCACGAAGCGCGGACGGCACGCGCGTACCCTGGCGGGCACGCGGGGCGGACCGCCTCGTGACCGATGACCACGACGAGGAGACCGGCGATGGACACGATGGCGATGATGCAGAACATGTCGATGACGGACATGCCCATGGAGATGGACATGGACATGATGCAGGACACGATGATGGCGATGAACGCCGCGTCGATGGCGGCGACGATGTGCTCCGCGGCCGACATGCGGATGGGCGGCGAGATGGCCACCTGCGCCGCGATGTGCTCGAACACCGCGATGCTCGCCGACACCGGGATGCGGATGATGATGCGTCCGATGGGGATGGACGCCGCCGCGATGCAGGCGATGCTCATGGCCGTCGTCGCGATGGGCACCGCGTGTGCCGCCGAGTGCCGCCAGCACCAGGACATGGACGAGTCGTGCCGGTACTGCGCCATGGCCTGCGACGAGATGGTGTCGAAGTGCCAGGCGATGCTCGACTCGATGGCGGCCTGACCCGCTCCGTGCGCGCTCCGCGACGCGTACGCGCTACGCGACCCGTGCCGTGGTCTGTCGACCGCCGGCGCTGAGGATCTCCGCGACCGGGTGGTGGGCGACCGGCTCGCCGACCGACAGGACGCCGTCGGCGTCCGCCACCCGCAGCTGCGTGATGCTCCCGTCGAGGAACAGCACCACGGCGTCGGCTGCGCGGGTCTCGACGACGATGCCGTCGCGCCACGCACCGGGGGCCGCGGTCGCCATGAGGCGCTGGATGGGAAGGATCGTCGTGCGGGACATGGCTTCACCTGCTCTCGAAGGGGTTCGGTGCAGGAAACCTACGTCGGCGTGACGGACGGCTCAATCACCGTGGACGCCGGGCGTAACAGAGCCGGACGGACGCCGATCCCGGGCCGGGCCGGGCCAAGCCGGTGAGCCGACTCCGATCAGAAGATCATCGGGCGGTCGTCGTCGAGCGACGTGTCCAGGTCGAGGTCGACCACCACGGGGACGTGGTCGCTCGGGGCGTCGCCCTTGCGCTCGTTCCGGTGGATCGAGGCGTCGGTGACGACGTCCGCGAAGGCCTGCGAGCCGAGGACGAAGTCGATGCGCATGCCCTCGTTGCGCGGGAACCGCAGCTGCTTGTAGTCCCAGTAGGTGTAGCCGTCGGGCACGATCGGGCGCACGACGTCCTGCAGGCCCCGCGCCTCGAACTCGCGGAACGCTGCCCGCTCGGGTTCGCTGACGTGGGTGGACCCCTCGAAGACCCGCATGTCCCAGACGTCCTGGTCGAGCGGTGCGACGTTCCAGTCGCCCATCAGCGCGAGCGGGGTCTCCGGCGATGCCTCGATCCACTCCGAGGTGCGGTCGGCCAGCTGGGCGAGCCAGTCGAGCTTGTACGTGTAGTGCGGATCGCCGAGCTCGCGGCCGTTCGGCACGTAGAGGCTCCAGAGCCGCACGCCGTCGACCGTGACGCCGATCGCGCGGGCCTCGACCGGCAGGTCCGGCCCCTCGTGGCCCTTCAGGAACCCGGGCTGGCCGGGGAAGTCGCGGGTGACGTCCTCCATCGGCAGCCGGCTGGCGAACGCGACGCCGTTCCACTGGTTCAGGCCGTGCGCCTCGACGTGGTACCCCGCGGCCTCGAACTGCTCGACCGGGAACTGCTCCGGCTTGCACTTGATCTCCTGCATGCCGAGGACGTCGACGTCCTCACGCACCAGCCAGTCGACGATCCGACCCACTCGGGTGCGGACGGAGTTCACGTTCCAGGTCGCCACGCGCATGGAACAAGAACCTACCGGTGCCGACTGACGACGAGGTCGGCACGTGCGCCGTCTGTGCGGCGTACGGCACGATGGTGTTCGCTGGAGGCCAGCAATCGATCGCACGGAGGCAGCAATGGCATCGACGACGAACCGCGTCGACGGGACCACGACCGGAGCCACGCTCGGCACCGGGGCCGGGAGCGCCCAGCCCGCCGGCACCACCACGACGCAGGTCACCGCCAAGGGCAGGACCATCATCGACGACACGGTCGTCGCGAAGGTCGCGGGCATCGCCGCCCGCGACGTCCCCGGCGTCTTCGCACTCGGCGGCAACGCCTCGCGGGCGTTCGGTGCCATCCGCGACGCCATCGGCTCGAGCGCGCTCGGCCAGGGCGTCCGCGTCGAGGTCGGTGAGACCCAGGTCGCCGTCGACCTGACCATCGTCGTCGACTACCCGACGCCGATGATGGAGGTCGCCTCCGCTGTGCGTGCCGCCGTCACGAACGCCGTCACCGAACTCGTCGGCCTCGAGGTCACCGAGGTCAACATCGCCATCAACGACGTGAACATCCCCGCACTCAACGGCGTCGCCGACGAGTTCGACACCCGGGACGGTCGAGTCCGGTGAACGCCACCGTCGTCGGGATGGGCACCGGCGCCCTGCTCGCGATCGTCGCGGTGACGCTCGGGTTCTGGGCGTTCGTCGTCGTCGCCGTCTGCATGGCGGTCGGTGCACTGGTCGCGCGCATCGTCACGGGCGACGTCGACTTCCGTCGCCTGCTCGACGTGCTGCGCGGACGCCGGAGCTCGTCGTGAGCGACGCCGCCGTCGCCACGACCGGCGACAGCGGCGTCCGGCTCCGCGGCTCCGACCGCATCGGTACGTCCGCGCTGGTGCACACCGCCCAGGCGGTCGCCGCCGAAGCGCTGCGCGTGGCCTTCCGGGAGGTCCGTGCCCGGGTCGCCGACGACGGTCGCGGCGCACTGGCGGTCGAGATCACCGCCCCGCTCGCCCTGCCGGTGCTGGGCTCGCACGCACTCCCCGACGAACCCGTCGTCGCCACGGCGCACCGGGCTCGCGGCACGATCGCCGAGCGCTTCCGGACCATCACCGGCCGACAGGTCGCCCGCGTGACCGTGACCTTCGCCTCGTCGGTCGTGGACACCCCGCGGAGGGTCCGGTGACCGCCCCACCCCTCGTCGGCGCGCCCGCCGCCGACCACGCTGCCACCCACCGCCGCCTGCTGCGCCGCGAGACCCACGTCTCCCGCTCCGGTGCCGTCGTCGTCGCGATGCTCATCGCCCTGGTGCTCGCCGCCGCTGCGGTCTTCGCCGGTGCGCTCGTCCTGCTCGACCAGAACGTGCTCGGTGTCGACCCCCGTGCCGTGGTGGACGCCGCGCTCGCCGCTCCGGACGGCCTCGACACCACCATCGTGATCGGCATCGGCGCCGTCGTGGCCCTGATCGGCCTCGTGCTCCTGCTGCAGGGGATCCTGCCCCAGCGCCGTCCGCGGCACGTGATGTCGTCCGACCGGCTCGCAGTGGTCGTCGACGACGAGGTCCTGGCCTCCGCTGCGGCCCGCGCCGCCCGATCCGCGACCCGTCTGGGCGCCGACGCCGCCGTGGGCACCGTCGGCCGCCGCACGGTCGACGTCGTGCTCCGTCCGGCCGCCGGCGTGGACGTCCCCGCGGTCGCCGCCACCCAGGCCGTCGAGCGGGAGTTCGTCGCGATCGACGCCCAGCCGCCGCTCGCCGCGCGGGTCCGGGTGCAGCCGACCGGACGGGTGGACGGATGAACGCCACCAACCGTGTGCTCGGCCGGACGGCGCTCGTCGTGCTCGGCCTCGTCCTGCTCGTCGCCGGAGTTGCCGCAATCCTGGTGCAGACCGCACAGGGGCTGCCCCTCGTCGCGTCGTGGTGGCGCACGGTCGGCGATGCCCTCGCCGGACTCGGCACCGGGGCGTCGCGTGACGACTCGGTGTTCGCCTGGACCTGCGTGCTCGGCGGTGGCGTCGTGCTCGGCGTGCTCGCACTCGTGGTGCTGACGACGCTCGGCGGTGGCCGCGAGAGCACCGTCGTGGACAGCGACGGTTCGGCCGACGGCGTCGCCGGCTCGGTGCGCATCGAGTCCACCGCCGTGCAGCACGCGCTCTCCTCGGCCATCGGCGACATGCCCCAGGTCGGTTCCCTCGCCGTCGACGTCTACCGGGTTCGGGGAGGCCGTGCGATCCGGGTGCGGGTCCGTTCGCGCCGGGGGGCCGCGCCGCGCGAGATCACCGAACGGGTCGAGGCTGTCGTCGCCGACCTGGACGCCCTGCTCGGCGAACGCCTGCCCGTGCTGCTCGAGATCGCCCGTGGTGGGTCGGGGTCGTCCCGCCCGGACCGCGTGCACTGAGCGTCACCGTGGTGCGCTCGATCGGTGGACTGCCCCGGCCGGGCGAGACCGTCCCGGTGCCGCGCGTGGTCACCGACGTCGCCCGAGGGCGTGAGGTCGCGCTCGTCTGGCACAACCAGATCGGCGGGACGACGTTCCGCATCGGACCTGACGCGCGCGCCGAGGAGTTCGTGAAGGTCCTGCCGCACGCCTACGGATCGTGGATCAGCGGCGAGGCCGCGCGGCTGACGTGGGCGTCCCGGTACGCCCGGGTGCCCGAGGTGCTCGACCACGGCACGGACGACGACGGCGTCTGGCTGCACACCCGTGCCGTGCACGGGTGGAGCGCCGTCGACCCGCGCTGGCACGACGAGCCCCGGACCGCGGTGGTCGCGGTGGGCGAGGGCCTGCGCGCGCTGCACGACGCGTTGCCCGTCGACGACTGCCCGTTCACGTGGTCCACGGCGGACCGGCTCGATCGCGCGCGTGGGACGAGCGCCGACGCTGCCGCCGACGCCGAGCGCGGCCCGGGCGGTCTCGGTCCGGAGCCGCCGACCGACCGGATCGTCGTCTGTCACGGCGACCCGTGCACGCCCAACACGCTCATCGGTGCGGACCGGCGGTGGAGCGGGCACGTCGACCTGGACGCGATGGGGGTCGCGGACCGCTGGGCGGACATCGCTGTGGCGACGATGGCGCTCGGCTGGAACTACGGACCCGGGTGGGAGCCGCTGTTCCACCGGGCGTACGGGCTGCCGGACGACCCGGAGCGCACCGCGTGGTACCGGGCGCTGTGGAACGCCGGCGACGACGAGATCGACGACCCAGAGTCGGGGCCGGTCGGTTAGAAGGCGACTCCGCGCGCGGACATGAACGGCACCGGGTCGGTGGTGGCGCCGTTGATGTGCACCTCGACGTGGCTGTGGCAGCCGGTCGACGCCCCGGTGGAGCCGACGAGCGCGATGAGCTGCCCCGCGGAGACCTGCTGGCCGGTGGCGACCCGGAAGCCGCCGTCGACGATGTGGCCGTACGCGGTCTGCACGCCGCCGCCGTGGTTGATGCGGACGTAGTTGCCGTAGCCGCCGTACCACCCGACGTAGTCGACGGTGCCGGCCGAAGCCGCGACGATGGGCGTGTAGCAGCCGCTCGCCAGGTCGGTGCCCTCGTGCATGGTGACGTTCCCGGTGATCGGGTGCACGCGGTACCCGTAGGGGCTGATGACGTAGCCGCTGGCCGGGCGGACCCAGCCGGTCCCGGAACCCGCGCCGACGGAACCGCCGCCGCCCGAACCGCTGCTGCCGGTCGAGCCGCCGCCTGACGGAGCGCCCCCGCCGGAGTTCGCGGCGGCCTGTGCGGCAGCTGCTCGCTGCGCGGCGGCTGCGCGCTCTGCGGCTTCGCGTGCGGCCTTCTCCTCTGCCGCCTTGCGGACGCGCTCACCCTTGGCGAACTCGGCTTCGGTCCGGACGCGGCCGGAGGTCAGGGTCGCGAGCTGGGCGTCGAGTCGGGCCTTGTTGGACTGCTGCTCGTCGTAGGCGGCCTGCACGGCGTCGGACGCCGCCTGGGCTTCCTGCATGCGGTCTTCGGCTTCGGCAGCCAGGTCGCCCAGCGCTTCGGCGGCGCGGTCGGCCTGTGCCTCGAGCGAGCTGGCGACGGCGGCGTCGGCGCTCGCGGCGGCCTGCACACGCTCGGCCTGCTCGGAGAGCTTGCTCAGCGCACCGAGGTTGTAGAGCAGATCACTGGCGTCTTCGCCCTGGGTGATCACCGAGGTGGTGACGTCGGCACCACCGGACCGGGACATCTGCGCGGCGAACTGCCCGGCCTGCGCGGCGCTCTGGTCGGCGACCTTCGCGTGGTCCTTCGCGTCGGCGCGGAGCTGCTGTTCCTTCTCGGCCGCGGTCTGGGCCTTGCGCTGTGCCTTGTAGAACACGTCGCCGAGCTTCTGTGCCTTCGCCTCGGCAGCCTCGACCTTGGCGTCGAGTTCGCTGATGATGCCCCGGATCTCGGTGATCTGCCCCTGCTTGGCGGATTCCTTGCCGCGGGCGGACTTCACTTCGTCCCACGTGGGGTAGGTCACCGCCTGGGCTGCCGGAGCGTCGGCGATGACCGTGCCGACGAGGCCCGCGAGTGCCAGGCCGGTGACGGCGAGGCGCAGGCGCACGGGGACACGGTGGGCGCGGGGGCTGGTGGGGCGAGACATCGAGGACGAGCCTATACATCCGTACAGCGAGCATCGGACGGCAACGCGCCGCTGTGGACATCTTCAGCAGTGGATCAGAAGCCGCGGTCGCGCCGGATGACGTCGGCGCTCCCGACGACGTCGCGCCGCAGGATCGCCTGCCCGGCGGTGCCGGCGTAGTCGTAGACGTCGAACCCGGTGCAGTGGGTGATCGTCGCCGGGGGGCCGAGGGAGTCCTCGACCGCGGTGGTCCAGAGGTCGTGCGACCCGACCACCACGAAGCTCGGGTCGGCGTCGCGGTAGGCCCCGAGGTCGACGAGCCACGGGTACGTCTCGAAGGTGTCGCGGACCTGCAGCAGCCCGACGTTCGTCGACGCGTAGGTGGCGAGGGGTCGGACCGTCCAGAACTGCCCGACGCCCGTGACCTGGCGTCCGTCGGCCCAGCGGTCCAGGCACGCGGCCGCCGGGTACCGCGCGGTCGCCACGGCGTGGGCGGTGCCGGGAGCCACGGCGATCCCGGTCGCGAGGACGGCGGCCATCGCGACCGCCACCCCCGCCCGGACCCCGCGGTGCGGGCGGTGCACGCGGGTGCGGCGGACCGCGGTGCGGGTGAGCTCGGCCACGGCGACGAGCGCGAGCAGCGGTGCCGTCACGATCGGCTGCAGGTAGCGCGGGGTCTCGGACCCGGCGACGACGACCCCGACGGACACGGCGACGACGGTCACGAGCGGCAGCACCGTCGCGACCAGCACGGTGCGTGCGGTGCGGACCCGCCAGGCCCAGACCGTGCCGCCGACGGTGACGAGCACCCCGGCGAACAGCAGCAGGAGCCCGAGGTCGCCCGGTGCCGTGCCCGCCCGGTCGTCGGTCAGCGCCGCGAAGAACCGCAGGGTCTCACCGGCCCGCGACGGCTGCACGTACGTCGCCGGGTCGAGGGAGACGAACGGCCGGAGCGGGATCCGCACCAGGTACCCGACGACCGAAGCCACCGTGACGGTGCCGGCCAGCAGCGCGGCCGGACGCCAGGGCACCCGGCGCGCCAGCACCAGGAGCCCGAGGGTGACGACCACCGGGGCCGCTGACCACGGCACGTACAACGGGTTCGACGCGGTCGTGCACGCGGCGATGACTCCGAGCACGACGAGCAGGGGTACCGACGCCCGGCCGAGGCGCACCGCCCGCAGCACCAGCACCGCGGTGCCGAGCATCGCCAGCACGGCCCCGTAGTAGTAGGTCGTGGTCAGCAGCAGGGACGCCAGCTCGAGCGACGTCGCCGTGGCCGACGACTCGGTCAGCACCAGCAGCGTGACGATGCCGAGCGCCCCGGCCGACACCGCGATCCGGGCGGGGCGCCCGGCGGACGGCATCAGCTCGTTCGCGGCGGCCCGCACCAGCGCGTAGACGGCGAGCAGCACGAGCACCCCGTTCAGCGCCAGGGCCTGCTGCGGGGTCCCGGTGACCAGCGAGCAGAACAGGTACACGGGCAGCTCGGGGAAGAAGAACAGCGCGGGCGACATCGCCCACTCGAACGGCTGGCCGGCCTGCAGCGAGCGCTCGACGAGCGGCAGCAGCACCGAGTCGCCGTCGTACCAGAGCAACGCCACCCGTTCCGTCGCGACGACGTGACGCAGGGCGATGACGGCCAGGGCCAGCGCGACCAGGCCGCCCAGGGCCTCCCGTCCGATCGTGACGGCCACCCCACCGGTCCGGCGGCCGCCGGACGGAGCCGGCTCCACGGCGGGGCGACGCGGTGCTCGGGACATGCCCCGGAGCGTACCGAGGCCGCCTCGGTGCCGGTACGCACGGACCCACAGGCTGGGGGAGCGCGTTGCGGGCCCGACCGACTACCCTTGTGCGCTGTGACCGACGCGCGCGAACAGTTGATCCAGTACATCTCCTCCGAAGCGGTGTTCCACGGCGACTTCACCCTGACCAGCGGGAAGAAGGCGACGTACTACATCGACCTGCGGAAGGTCAGCCTGGACCACCGCGTCGCGCCGCTGATCGGGCAGGTCATGACCGAGCTCGTGCAGCAGGTGCCGGACGTCTCCGCCGTCGGTGGCCTGACCATGGGCGCCGACCCCATCGCCAGCGCCGTCCTGCACCAGGCCGCTGCCCAGGGCCTGACCTACGACGCCTTCGTCGTCCGCAAGGAGCCGAAGGACCACGGCCGCGGCAAGCAGGTCGAGGGACCGGACCTCAAGGGCAAGCGCGTCGTCGTGCTCGAGGACACCTCCACCACCGGCGGCTCGCCGCTCAAGGCGGCCGAGGCGCTCGAGCGCGAGGGCGCGATCATCGCCGCCGTCGCTGTCGTCGTCGACCGGGACACCGGTGCCAAGGAGACGATCGAGGCGGCCGGCTACCCGTACTTCGCGGCCATCGGGTTGGCTGATCTGGGGCTGACCGCGTGACCGAGGAGCGTCCGGACGACGCACGCGAACCCGACGGCACCGCCGGCCCGGCAGACGGGGACGACGGCCTGGAGGCTCGGCGTGCGTCCGGATCGGACGCTCCGTTCCACGGTCTCCGCAGCGCTGCGGACATCTTCGGGGCTCCGCGCGGTGAGGAGGACTGGCCGTCGCGGCGGGAGCGCCGCGAGGCCGAGCGAACCGCCCGCGAGACGGGCGCGCCGCTGCCGGAGCCGTTCGTGGCCGAGGGGGAGGCGGAGGGCGCCGAGGCTCCTGCTCCTGTTCCTGGTCCTGCTGCTGCTCCTGCTGCGCCGGCTCCTGCCGCGTCTGCGCCGGCCGCTTCCGCTCCGGCGCTCGACGACGGCGCGACCCAGGCCATCTCGATGCCGCCCGAGCTGCTCGCGCCCTCCGAGAACCCCGACGCCGTCGTCGAGCACGAGCGCTCCACACTGCACGACCGGATCCCGGCCGCCGCCGACGTCGCGCCGGACTCCACTGCACCGCACCCGTCGTCGATCGTGCTGCCGACGGCACAGACCCACCGCGACGAACGAGCTGCCGCGTCGAAGGCCATCGAGGACGAGCGTCGCCGCGTGGACCCCTTCGGCGAGGGCCGCGCCGACGTCGACTGGCTCGGCCGCGCGACCGGGAACCACCCGGAGTCCGTGGCTCCCGCTGCTGCTGCTCCCGCCGCCCCGCAGCCCCTCGGCGTCGAGAACGTGCTGCCGCCGACCGAAGAGCCGCCGACCTTCACCGACCTGCTGCGCATCACCAGCACCGGGCCGGTCCCCACGCAGACCGGCGCGCACGATCGGCCGTTCGACTGGGCGATCGGTGACGACGAGCCCGGCGAGGTCCCGGCGACGCTGACCACCGACTCGTTCGACACCACCGCGCTGTCCGCGGGGTCCTGGTCGCTCGCCGACGAGTTGGACGACGAGGACGAGGTCGTCGCAGGCGAGGTCGACACCCCGGCCTCCGGGCTGCCGCAGGCACCGCGGACCTACCCGGTGCCGCCGGCGGTCCCCGTGCCGCCGGTGGTGCCGCCGGCGGTCCCGGCTGCGCCCGTGTCGGACACGGCTGCTCCGGCTGCTGTTCCCGCCGCTGATGCTGCTGGTGCTCCGTCGGAGGCGACCGAGGCCGTGGACGTGCCCCGTGAGCCCGCCGGAGACGACGTGCCGGACGCGACCGAGGGCCTCCAGGTCGATGCGCCGACCACCGCGATGCCGGCGGCCGGGACGCCCTGGTGGACCGAGCCCGACGCGACCGTGCCGCCGACCGCGGCACCGCCCCTCGTCGAGCCGGCTGCGGGTGCCCAGGAGTACCCGGCGCACCTGCCGCCGTCGGTGGGGCAGGACCTCGACGCCGTGCTCGGACTGCGTGGGAACGACACCGGTCCGCAGCCGGAGTCCCTTCCTGCCGCGGCGCCGGACGACCTGGACCAGTCCGAGTGGGACGGCCGCGAGACCAGTGACACGAGTGCCATCAAGGACCTGTTCGGCACCGAGGCCGTCGGGCAGCTCGGCGGGACCGGCTACGACCCGGAGGACACCGGGACGCGGATGATGCCGGCGGCTGCGGTGCCCGCGGCTGCTGCCGCTCCTGCTGCTGCCCCCGCGCCCGCGCCCGCTGCTGCTGCTGGACGGCCGGCCGGCGGTCCGGACCGGCAGTCCGGCGACCGCGACAACTTCATCAACGAGGGCTTCGCGCGGCTGCGGAACGAGGGCAAGCGCGGCAAGCAGCTGCTGATCTACGGGTCGATCGCGCTGATCCTCGTGCTCATCGTGCTGGTGTTCCTGCTGTCGAAGTGGATCCTCGGCAACAACATCGCCGACCAGGCCGTGCCGACGAAGTCGCCGGTGGCTGCCTCGTCGGCGCCGGCGACACCGAGCGCTGCGCCGTCGGCGTCGGCCTCGCAGCCGGGTGACGCCGCAGCGCCGGCCGCCACGCTGCAGTTCGCCACGACCCCGGCGCTGCCCGGCGAGCACCCGTGGACCGACCTGGCCGGCGGGGAGTGCCTGTCGCCGTTCACGAACGCGTGGTCGCAGACCTTCACGGTGGTGGACTGCGCGACGCCGCACATCGGGCAGCTGACCGCACGGCTCGCGGTCGAGGGCGACACCTACCCGGGTGCCGAGGCCCTGGCGACCCAGGCGGCCGACCAGTGCCAGTCCGACACGGCGCTGAACGCCTCGGCCGCCGCTGCCGTGGGCGACGTGCAGGTGCAGGGTTCCTACGCGCCGGACCAGGCGACGTGGGACCAGGGTGACCGGTTCATCGCGTGCTTCGTGACGCGGTCGTCGGGGCAGCCGCTGACCGGGTCGTTGGCGCCGGGAGCGTAGGCGCGGTCTGTCGGCGCGGGTCGCACGCGTTCTGCGACGATCCACCCCGTGATCGACTGGTGGTCTGTCGGAACACGCACATGCAGCGACTGCGTGTGCAAGGAACGACATCCCACCCGTCGAACGACGAGTGGGATGTCGGAACATGCACGCGCATCGGCTGAGATGCGCCGGTGTCAGGCGCTCGCGGGCACCTTCGCTGACACGTCGGACAGCGTCTGCAGCTCGTCGGCGGTGAGCTCGAGCTCCGCCGAGGCCAGCAGCGCCGGCAGCTGCTCGGTGTTTCGAGCGCTCGCGATCGGTGCGACGACGTCGGGCTGCGCCTGCAGCCAGGCGAGTGCGACGGTGGCGATCTCGGAACCGTGGGCATCGGCGATCGAGGACAGCGCGTCCACGACGGCGAGCCCCTCGTCGGTGAAGTAGCCGGACACCTGGCCCTCGCGGTCCTTGCCGGCGAAGTCGTCCTTCGAGCGGTACTTGCCGGTCAGGAACCCCGCGGCGAGCGAGAAGTACGGCACGACGCCGAGCCCGTGCTCGTGCGCGAGCGGTGCGATCTCCGCCTCGTACGGCTGGCGTGTGACCAGGTTGTAGTGCGGCTGGATGGCGACGGGCTGGGCGAGGCCGTTCTCCGTCGCGATGCGGATCCACTCCGCGGCGCGGTCCTTCGAGTAGTTCGAGATCGCGGTGTAGCGGACCAGGCCGTCCTGCACGAGCTGGTCGAATGCGCGGACGGTCTCCTCGAGCGGCGTCGACTGGTCGTCGAAGTGCGCGTAGTACAGGTCGATCCGGTCGGTGCCGAGGCGCTCGAGGCTCGCGCGGGCAGCGGCGGCGACGGTGCCCGCGGCGAGGCCCTGGAACTCCGGGTGCTGCGAGCCCTTCGTCGCGATGACGACGTCGTCCCGCTTGCCCGAGGCGCGCAGCCACGAACCGATGACCCGCTCGGACTCGCCGCCCGAGTTGCCCGGCGCCCAGGCCGAGTAGACGTCCGCGGTGTCGATGAAGTCGCCACCGGCCGCGGTGTAGGCGTCGAGGACCCGGTGCGAGGTCGACTCGTCCGCCGTCCACCCGAAGACGTTGCCGCCGAGGGCGAGGGGGAACACGTGCAGGTCACTGGTACCGATGCGGGGCATACGGAGGTCCTTTCGTGGTCGGAGGTGCGGTGGGAGCGGACCGCACGTCTCCCGACGCTATGCCCCGATGCTTGACACGGCCCCGGCGTGAGGGGCTTCGATGGACGGATGACCACGCTCACCGATGCCCTCGCCGATCCGCGATCCTCCGCCCGGCTGCAGGCGGTGATGGCCGCGGGGACCACCCCGGACCCCGCGGACCTCGAGGTGCTCGTGGCACAGTGCGCCGTCGAGCCGGACTTCTTCGTCCGCGACATGCTGACGTGGGCGCTCACCCGGCACCCCGCCGACGACGTCGTCGCCCGCGTCCTGCCCGAGCTCGAGCGCCCCGAGCTCCAGGCCCGCAGCCAGGCGCTCCACACCCTGTCGAAGATCGGCGACCCGGAGGCGTGGCCGGCGGTGCGCCCGCTGCTCGAGGACCACGACGACGAGGTGCTCCGCGCCGCCTGGCGCACGGCCGTCGCACTGGTGCCGGACGACGAGCGGGCGTCGCTCGCGCGGACCCTCGCCGTGCAGCTCGGCATCGGAGACCGCGAGCGTCGGCTCAGCCTGTCGCGTGCTCTGGTGGGACTCGGCGAAGACACCGTCGGACCGGTCCTCGTCGCGGCCGCCGACCGGGGGACCGACGCCGTCCGGGAGCACGTGCACGAGACCGAACGGCTGCTGCACGACCCGGATGCGGCATCCGCGCTCGCCCTCGAGCGGGCCCGGCGCGAGGTCGCCCTCGGCCGGACGCGCTCCGTGAAGGGGTAGCGGCGTCGGGCGCGCCCGGACGCGCCCGGTCGGGCGCGCCGGGTGGTCGCGAACCGTCGCCGTCGCGGTCGTGGGGAGGCCGCGTCGCGCGGTCACGACACCCCGTGGGTGGGGTGCCGAGTGGTCGCGAACCGTCGCCTGCGGGGCTGCCGGGCGACAGATGGTGACCGCTCGGCGGACGTGAGCGGGGTGCCGTGGCCGGTGGGGCATCGGACGGGAGGCGCGTAGCGGCCGCGCACCGGGCCTCCCGTCCGTTGTCACGCGCGTTCGCGGGCCGTGGTGCGGTCACGTCACCCCGTGGGCGGGGCGCCGAGTGGTCGCGAACCGTCGGTTGCGGGGCTCCCGGGCGACGGTTCCTGACCGCTCGGCGGACGTGAGCGGGGTGTTGTGACCGGCGGGGCGCCGGACGGGAGGCGCGTGGCGGCCGCGCGCCGGGCCTCCCGTCCGTCGCCACGCGCGTTCGCGCGCCGCAGTGCGGTCACGACACCCCGTGGCCGGGGTGCCGAGTGGTCGCGAACTGTCGGTTGCGGGGCTGCCGGGCGACGGTTCCTGACCGCTCGGCGGACGTGAGCGGGGTGTCGTGACCGCCCGGCCAGCCGACCATCCCGCCCGCGCGCGCCGCGCGGTCAGTCGCCGTCGGGTGCGAGCCAGATGGAGGACGCGGCGGCAGCCGGTAGGTCGACGAGGGACTCCGAGCCGTCGATCGCCCGCCGCGACACCGCGATGACGCCGGCGTAGTCCCGCACCCGCTCGACCCGCAGGTGCGTGCCCAGCCCCACCCCGAGCTCGTCGAAGTACCGCAGCAGCGAGGGGTCGTCGTCCGAGACCCGGTCGACGGTGCCGCACGCTCCCGGCTCGATCGCGCCGAGCAGGGTGCCGGGGGAGTCCGGCACGATGCCGTCCGCCCCGGGGATCGGGTCGCCGTGGGGGTCGTGCGTCGGGTGGCCGA
The DNA here is from genome assembly GCF_003224215.1 of Curtobacterium sp. MCLR17_043. Taxonomy (NCBI): domain Bacteria; kingdom Bacillati; phylum Actinomycetota; class Actinomycetes; order Micrococcales; family Microbacteriaceae; genus Curtobacterium; species Curtobacterium sp. MCLR17_043. The sequence goes on from NZ_QKLH01000007.1 coordinate 26,506, forward strand.
GGTCGGCGTCGACCCGGTCGAGGAACTGCTCGGACACGGCGTGTTCCAGGGCCTCGGCCTCGGTGTGGACCTCGTCCCACGAGTAGCCGAGCCGCTCCACCAGGAACGTCTCGATCAGCCGGTGTCGCCGGACCATCGCCACCGCGACCTGCTGCCCGAGCGGGGTGAGCACGACGCCGTAGTACGGGGTGTGCTCGATCAGGCCGTCGCGGTCGAGCTTCTTGAGGTTGCCCGACACCGTCGACGCCGACACCTTCAGCGACGCCGCGATGTCCCGCGTTGCCAGGCCGGGCCCGCCGCGCTCGCTGGCCTTCCAGATGAGCTTGACGTAGTCCTCTGCCATCGTGGACAGGGAGGGCAGGCGCATACTGCCAATCGTACGTCCCGCCTGGTACAACCAGCAGATGGCCACCACCGCCCCCGTCCGAGCCCGCCGCCGTCGCTGGCCGGTGCCCCCGTCGCTACTGCTCGGGCTCGCGCCGATCGTGGTCTTCGCGGCGATCAGCGCCTGGCGGTCACGACCGAGCGACGACTACGCGACCCTTGCGCAGACGGTCGACAGCGTCGTGCACGCCCTGGTCATCCCCGAGGGCATCGCCGTCGTGGCACTCGCCCTGTTCGTCACGGCGCTCGGTTGGTGGCGGATCGCCACGGTCGACCCGGTCCGGACGCGGCTGCGGTGGACGATGCTCGCGCCGATCCTCGTGCTCGTGGTGTGCATCGTCCGGCTGCCCCTGATCGACTGGACGGCGCTGCCGGCGCACTACTTCCTGCTGCTCGCCGTCGGGGTGCTGTTCGTCGGGGTCTTCGAGGAGCTGATGGCCCGCGGCACCCTGCTCGTCGGGCTGCGGCGGCGCCTGCCGGAGATGGGGGTGTGGGCCGTGTCGTGCGCACTGTTCGGGCTGCTGCACCTGCTCAACGCGCTCGCCGGTGCCGGGATCGGGCCGACGCTCATCCAGGTGGTGTTCGCGGCGTCGTTCGGTTCGACGCTGTACGTCGCGCGTCGGCTGACCGGGTCGCTGCTCGCCCCGGTGCTGCTGCACGCCTTCTGGGACTTCGGGTCCATCGGGTTCTCGGCGACCTCGGACACGGGCGACTTCGGCAAGCTGACGCTGCTCGGCCTGATCGGGCTGTTCTCGTTCGGGGTGCTCGCGTTCGGCATCGTGGCCGGCGGGGTCATCGCCTGGTACGACGACCGACGCCGTCGGCTCGCGAAGCGGTGGCGGACGGTACCGCCGATGGCGGCCTTCGCTCTGGAGGTCCGTGGCGCGTCCCACGAACCGGCTGCGGCGGGTGCCGCGGTCGCGTCCGGTGCGGGGGTCGACGCGCGGTAGCGGCCGCGCCGACGCGCGCGGCCGCGTGTGACCGGCTAGAGCTCGACCTCGAACGGCTCGGTGCGCACGAGCTCGTGCACGCCGGAGATGACCTCGCTCGGACGGAACGGGTACCGGTCGATCTCGGCCTGGTCGCTGATGCCCGTCATCACGAGCACGGTGTGCAGCCCCGCCTCGATGCCGGCCTGCACGTCGGTGTCCATGCGGTCGCCGATCATGCCGGTGTTCTCGGAGTGCGCGCCGATCCGGTTCATCGCGGAGCGGAACATCATCGGGTTCGGCTTGCCCACCACGTAGGGCTGCTTGCCGGTGGCCTTCTCGATCATCGCCGCGATGGCGCCGGTGGCCGGCAGGACCCCCTCGGCGCTGGGGCCGGTGGCGTCGGGGTTCGTCACGATGAAGCGGGCGCCGGCGCGGATGAGCCGGACGGCCTTGGTGATCGCCTCGAACGAGTAGTTGCGGGTCTCGCCGACGACGACGTAGTCGGGGGCGGTCTCGGTCATGATGAACCCGGCCTCGTGCAGGGCGGTCGTCATGCCGGCCTCACCGATCACGAACGCCGAGCCACCGGGCATCTGCGACTTGCAGAAGTCAGCGGTCGCGAGCGCACTCGTCCAGATCCGCTCCTCGGGCACGTGCAGGCCCGAGCCCCGCAGTCGGGCGCTGAGGTCGCGCGGCGTGAAGATCGAGTTGTTCGTCAGCACGAGGAACTCGGTGCCGTCGTCGAGCCACTGCTGGATGAGTTCCGGCGCGCCCGGGAGCGCCTGGTTCTCGTGGACGAGCACGCCGTCCATGTCGGTCAGCCAGCACTCGACGTCGTCTCGGGTCGCCATGGCCCTCACCCTACTGCGCAGGGGTTCAGGCCCGGCTCGTGGCCGGCTCGGAAAGGGCCGGGAGGCCCGGGGCGGCTCTTGCGCGCTGCTCCGAGACCCGAGAAGGTCGAGACACCGAACCGCGGTCGGCTTTTGCCCTACGCTTTTCGGGACACGTACCGAATCAAGGAGGCCCCTCGTGCTCGTCGAACCCGGAACCCCGTCCGCCGCGCCCCGACCCACCCCGGTGTCGGAGACGGAGCTCGAGGTGACGCCGCGACGACGCCGAGGCCGCCCGAACGTGCTCTCCCGCGAGCAGGTGATCGACGCCGCCACGACCATCGCGAACGAGGACGGCCTCGACCGGCTGTCCTTCCGAGCCCTGGGCGTGCGGCTCGGGGTCGCCCCGATGACCGTGCACCGGACCATCGGCGGGCTGGACGACCTGCACGCCGAACTCGTCCGCCGCACCGTCGACGAGTTCACCGCGACCTTCGTCTGGCCGGACGAGTGGCACGCCGTCGTCCGCACCTTCGCCACGACGTTCCGTGACCTGATGCGCACCCACCCGCTCGTGCTCGAGTCGCACAGCCAGCGCGCCCCGCTCGCCTCGACCGAGTCCGACGCCGTCGTGGCGAAGGTCGTCGGTGCCCTGCAGGACGCCGGGCTGCCGCCGGCCGAGGCGATGTACACCTTCTTCGTCGTCTACGACTTCGTGGTCGGGCACGCCGGGGTGCAGGTCGGGCGCGGGGACTCCGAGGCCGGACGCCCCGAGCGGCACCGGCTGGTGGGCGAGATCCTCGGCGAGCACTCCTACGACGACCGGTTCGCGCTCGGCCTCGACATCCTGATCGCCGGTATCGAGTCGCGCATCGCCCACGGGTCCGGCACCGCGTGAGCCCGCGGCGCCGCCGGGCGCTGCCGCCGTCGGGCCGGTGCCGTGTGCGCCGTACGCTGGTCGGATGACCACTGCGCCCGAACCGTCGCACGAGCTGACGACCAACGGGGTGGGGCCGCACCCGGAACCCTGGCCCGACGACCCGAGGCTCGACCCGGAGCTGCTGGCCGCCGGGGACTCCCGGAACGTGCTCGACCGCTACCGGTACTGGTCGATGGACGCGATCGTCGCCGAGCTCGACACCCGCCGGCACGCGTTCGACGTGGCGATCGAGAACTGGCAGCACGACCTGAACATCGGGTCGATCGTGCGGAGCGCCAACGCCTTCCTGGCCGGCACCGTGCACATCATCGGGCGACGCCGGTGGAACAAGCGCGGAGCGATGGTCACCGACCGGTACCAGCACGTCCGCTACCACCCCGACGTCGAGGCCTTCCTCACCGCGATGGCGGAGGAACAGCGACCCGTCGTCGCCATCGACAACACCCCCGGGGCCGAGCGCATCGAGACCGCGACGATCCCGGAGCGCTGCGTGTTCCTGTTCGGGCAGGAGGGCCCCGGGCTCACCGACGAAGCGGTGGCCGGGGCGTCCGGGCACCTGGAGATCACGCAGTTCGGGTCGACGCGGAGCATCAACGCCTCGGCGGCGGCCGCGATCGTCATGCACTCGTGGGTCGTCCAACACGCGGAGTTGCCCGGCGCGACTTCGTGAGCAGAAATGGTCGGGTACGGGCCCTGGACCCGACCATTTCTGCTCACGAAGCGGGCGTGACGGAGGCGAGTCGGGCCTCCCGGCCGGGGTCCGTGCTGCCGCGTCAGCGCGCGGCGGTGGTGCGGCGCGCGACCAGGCGGGGTTCGACGAGGAGTTCCGTGGCGGCGATCCGCGGATCGGCGATGCGGGCCAGCAGGCGCTCGCCGGCGCCGCGGCCGATCTCGACACTGCGGTCGTCGATGCTCGTCAGACCGACGTAGCGCATCGCGGCCACCGGGGTGTCGTCGTAGCCGATGACGGAGACGTCCTCGGGGACGCGCAACCCGCGTTCGGCGAGCTCGGACAGGGCGCCGAGGGCCATCACGTCGTTCGCGGCGAAGACGGCCGTGACGTCCGGGTGCTCGTCGAGGAGCATGCCGAGGGCGCGGGAACCGGCCTCCTCGGTGGGTTCGCCGGGCAGGACCGTCGCGACGACGGAGGCGCGTGCTGCTGCGGCCTGCTCGAAACCGGACTGGCGTTCGGCCGAGGCCGCCGAGCTCGCCCCGACGAACCCGAGTCGGGTGTGGCCGAGGTCGAGCAGGTGCTGCGCTGCGATGCCGCCACCGGCGTGGTCGTCGTTCGCCACGGTGTCCGCGCGGGGGATCGCGACGCGGCCACCGGCGATGACGAGCGGCATCGAGGCGGGGATCGCGAGGTCGGTGGTGGGTTCGCCGGCGATCACGATGCCCTCGACGCGCATGGAGAGGAAGCCCTCCACCGGAGAGGCATCGAGCCCCGTGTTGAGGAACCGGTCGGCGACCACGAGCCGGTGCCCCTGGTCCTGCAGGCTCTCGCGCAGACCGGTCAGCAGGTCCACGAACCACTGGTTGCGGAAGTCGTCGAGCACCACGCCGATGGTGCGGCTACGTGTACCGGCGAGGGAGACGGCCGCGGTGGAGGGCCGGTAGTCGAGCTCCTGGATCGCCTTGAGCACGGCGGCCCGGCGCTGGTCGCTGACCCGGGGGGAGCGCTGCAGCACGAGGGAGACGAGGGACTTCGAGACCCCGGCGCGTGCGGCGACGTCGTAGATGGTCGCGGGCTTGCCGTCTCCCATGATGCGCTTCGACCTCCGTTGGCTCGTGCGTCGATCGTAGCGGTTGACGTGACATGGGCCGGCGGTGGGGTGGGTCGGTTCCGCTTCGTGAGCGGAAATGGTCGGGTGCGGGGCGGCGACCCGACCTTTTCTGCTCACGATCCGCGCGTGGCTGGTCCTCCACACGGGAGGCCCGGGGTGCGTTGTGCACAGAAGTCGCGTTCGGCGCGCGGGCAGTGGGCGCGGGGCGCGAACGTGGTCGTCATGCGAGCACGACCACTTCCGACACCGCTGCGTGGGCGCGCGTTCGACGTCGGTGCCGCCGACCGCGCGGGCGTCTCCCGACAACGACTCCGAAGGCGTGACCTGATCCGGCCGACCCGGTCGATCCGATGGGCACGTGACCGTCCGCCCGACCCGGTCCACCGGATCCGTGCGATCCGGCCGGTCCTGGTTCCCGGGCAGTTCATCAGCCACGTCTCGGCGGCGGTCCTCTGGCAGCTGCCGGTCCCTGCCGCCGACGACGGACCGGTGCACGTCACGAGTCCCGTGCCGATCGCACAACCACGACGCCACGGGGTCGTCGGGCACCGCATCACACCGGACCGTGCCCGGGTGACGGAGCGGTGGGGGATGCCGACGAGCACACCCGCGGCGCTGTGGGTGGACTGCGGTGCGATGCTCTCGGTCGACCAGCTCGTCGTGCTCGGGGACGCCATCGTCACGGAACGGCGGTGCGAGACGACGATCGACGACCTCGCTGCCGCCGTTGCCCTGGCCGGAGCGCGATCGGGTGTCCGACGACTGCGCGTGGCGCTCGAGCTCGTGCGGGTGGGGCCCGGGTCACCGCAGGAGACCCGAGCGCGGCTGGCGATCGTCCGCGCGGGGCTGCCCGAGCCCGCACTGCAGGTCGACGTGCTGGACGAAGCCGGTCGGTTCGTCGGCCGCGTCGACCTGGCCTACCCGGAGCGCCGCATCGTCATCGAGTACGAGGGCGACCACCACCGGACCGACGCCGAGCAGTGGGGCCGTGACCTTCGCCGCTACCGCGAGATGGACCGACTCGGCTGGGCGGTGGTCCGGTGGACGAAGTCCGACCTGGACCACCCGGCGTTCGGCGCGGTCGGACAGCTGAGGTCGCTGCTCGCTCGTCGGGGGTAGCGTCCGCGGCATGGCGACGCTGCTCATCACCGGAGCCGCGGGCCGGATCGGGAGCGCCCTGCGTCCTCGACTGCGGTCCGCGGGACACGACCTCGTGCTGCTCGACGAACAGCGACCCCACGATCCGATCGTCGCCGGGGAACGGTTCGTGCCCGGTTCGGTGAACGACCCCGCTGCGCTGGACGATGCGCTCGCCGGGGTCGACACCGTGGTCCACCTGGCGGGCATCCCGACCGAGGCCGCCTGGGACGACCTGATAGCGGCGAACCTGACCGGCACGAAGAACGTGCTCGAACGGGCGGCCGCCGCCGGGGTGCTCCGGGTCGTGCAGGCCAGCTCGATCCACGCGGTGGGGCTGGTGCCCGAACCCCTCGACCAGCCGGGGAGCGTGCCCGGCGACCGGCTGCCCCGTCCGGACACGTACTACGGCGTGACGAAGGCCGCGATGGAACTGCTCGGCAGTCTGTTCGCCGACCGGTACGAGATGTCGATCGTGTCGGCGCGGATCGGCGCGTTCGGTGCGCTGCCGCCGACGACCCGGGGGCTGCTCATGTGGACCTCGCCCGACGACCTGACGCGCCTGGTCCTCGCGACCGTGGCACTCCGCGACCCCGGGCACCACGTGGTCTGGGCCCTGTCGCGGAACACCGGGTCGCCGGCTGACCTGTCCGCCGGGGAGCGCATCGGGTTCCACCCCCTCGACGACGCGTCCGCCGTGCTCGATGCGGACGCCCGAGCAGCCCTGCCGACCGACGACCTGAGCACCCTCGGCGGCGGGATGGTGCACCAGCCGCTCGGCGAACGCACTTCGTGAGCAGAAGAGGTCGGGTGACCTGATGCCACCCGACCTCTTCTGCTCACGAAGCCCGCGCCCGCGCCCGCGCGCGAGCGCCCGCGCTCGCGCTGCCGCGCCCCGCTACCCGATCAGGCTCGGGCGCAGGTCGCGCAGCGTGCGGGAGCGGGTCTGCCGCGCCGTGACCACGAAGGACACCAGGAGCGCCCCGAGCAGCCAGCAGAGCAGCACGCCCGCGTCCGACCACGCGGCACCGAGGTTCCCGCCGTACATCGTCTGCCGGATCGCGTCGACCGAGTACGTCATCGGCAGCGCGAAGTGCAGCGCCGCCAACGGCCCCGGCAACGTCTGCCACGGGAACGTCCCGCCGGCGGTGACGAGCTGCACGAGCATGAGCACCAGGCCGAGGAACTGCCCCACCGATCCGAGCAGCACGTTGAGCGCCATGATGATCGCCGCGAAGGTCGCCGAGGCCAGCACCATGATCCCGATCGTGCCGCCGACGTGCACCACGTTCAGGTCGAGGGCGAAGCGCACGACGAAGAACAGCGCCACCATCTGCACCAGGCCGAGGAGTGCCGGCGTCAGCCAGCCGCCGAACACCACGGCGAGGGGCTTCCGCACCGCCGTGATCGCACGCTTGGAGATCGGCTTGAGGATGAGGAACAGCGCGTACATGCCGATCCAGGCCGCGAGCGAGATGAAGAACGGCGCGAGGCCGGCACCGTAGTTCGACGCGGCGGCGACGTTGTCGTCCCCGACCTTGACCGGGTCGGAGATGACGGAGGCCTGCGACTCCCGCTCCGAGGCGTTCGACGCCGGGATCTTCGTGCGGCCCTGGTCGAGCGACGACGCGAGCTTCGACGAGCCGGTCGTGAGCTTGTCCAACCCCGATGCGAGCGACGAAGCGCCCTGGTCAGCGGTCTTCGCACCGGTCGCGAGCTGGGACGCACCCGACGACAGGGTCGGAGCGGCCGAGGCCAGCTTCGATGTGCCGTCGGCCACCTTCGAAGCCCCCGACGAGAGCGTCGAGGCGCCCGCGGCCGCGTCCGCGATCCCGGACGACAGCTCCGGTGCCTTCGCCGCGAGCTTGCCGGTGCCGGCGGCGAGCGTGTCCGAGCCGTCGGAGAGCTGCTGGATGCCGCTCGTCAGCGCCGGGGCCTGCTCGGCGAGCTGGGAGGCGCCAGCGGACACCTGCGCGCTGCCGGTCTTGAGCTTCTGCAGGTTGCCGGACAGGTCGCCGGCACCGGTACCGAGCTCGGTGCTGCCGGCCTGCAGGTTGTCGAGCCCGGCGAGCAGCCGGGTCTTCTGTTCCGCGGAGAGCACCGTGGAGGCTTGGACGACGGGCTTCAGCGACGCGACGAGTTCCGGCGACTGCGCAGAGAGCTGCTGGACGCCCGCGATGAACGGTGCGGCCTCGTCGGCCAGCGCGGCGTTCCCGGCGGCGACCTGCGACGCACCAGTGGACAGGCGTGCAGAGTCGGAGGGAAGCGAAGCCGTCTGGTCACGGAGCTGGTGCACCCCGGACTGCAGCTGCTGCGCCCCACTGTCCAACTGCTGCGTCTGCGACGGCAGCGCGGCCGTCTGCTGCTGCGCGCTGGCCAGCCCGGACGCCAGGGTCGACGCCCCCGACGCCACCTGCTGCGCTCCGCTGTTCAGCTGCTGGGTCTGCGACGGCAGGTCGGCCGTGCCGGACGCGAGCTCAGCTGCGCCGGACGACAGCTTGCCGGTGCCGTCGGCGAGCTCGTGCGCACCCTTGTCCGCCTTGGCGGTGCCGGACGCGAGTTCGTCTGCCCCGTCGACGGCGTCGCCGAGGCTGTCCCGCACGTCGGCGAGCCCGACCAGCAGGGTCTTCGCCGCCTGCTTGCCGACGCGCTCGGCGACGGCGGTGCGCATGGTCTTGCCCGCCTGCTCGGCGATGGTCGAGGCCAGGTACGAGTTGGTGTCGGCCGTCGTCATGACGAGCTTGGCCTGCGTCGGGTCGTCGGACTGCGCGGACACCAGGTGCTCGGAGAAGTCGTGCGGGATGGTGACGACGAAGTCGTAGGTGCCGTTGCGGACGCCGGAGCGGGCGTCGGCGGCGCTGGTCTTCGTCCACTTGAAGTCGGCCCCGTCGATGGCCTCCTTCGTGACGTCCTTGCCGTAGTCGACGTGGTCGCCGTCCAGCGTCGCACCGGCGTCGAGGTTCACGATCGCGGCGGGGATCTGGTCGAGCTTCGCGTACGGGTCGCGGTTCGCCCACAGGTAGGCGCCGCCGTAGAGCAGCGGCACGATCATCAGCGCGATGAACGCCAGGCGTGCGAGCGGGGTCGCGGTGAGCCGCGCGAGTTCTGCGCGGACGAGCGAGGTGGTGGTCACTTCTGTGCCTCCGTCGGGACGGTTGCGGATGCTTCGGTGACGGAAGGAGCGGCCGGGAGGCCCGGCTCGGTTCCGTCGGTTCGGGCCACGTCCTCGGGGTCCTCGGTCTGGGGCGTCGCGAGCGTCGCGACGTCGTCGTGCGTCTCGACGCCGTCGTGCGTGTCGATCGTGTCGAGCAGGTGCTCGACCGTGGTGGCGGCGGCCTTCGAGGTCACGAGGACCACGGTCACGCCCCGTCGTGCGACGTCGCGGACCACCTGGAACCAGTCCTCGACGGCGCCGCCGTGCCGCTCGGGCGAGGTGATCACGATCCCGGTCACACCGTCGCGCAGCAGGGCGAGTTCGACCAGCAGGCGGACGCGCACGACGGTCGGCACCCGCTGCACGGCGGTGTCGACGTAGTCCCGCAGTCCGAGCTCGTCGAGCACGGTGTCGACGTGCTCGCGGTTCGGGCGCTGCCCGGCGAACGCGAGCTCCTCGCGCACGATCTGCTTGAGGGTCATGACGGGGAAGGGCTCGGCGACCCCGGGGGTGTCCACGAGGGCGAACGAGCGGCGGACGGCTGCCGGGTCCTCGTGCCCGTCGAGCAGCAGGCGGCCGGTGTCGGGCTGCATGCGGCCACCGGCGACGAGTGACGCGAGCACGGGTGCCTGCTCGGTCTCGACGGCGAGGACCCCGGGGCGTCCCGGGGCGGCGACGGCGGAGACGACGGGCAGGGGTGCGCCGGGCTCCTCGCCGATGCCGACGTGGTCGAGTTCGAGCGTCATGCGTGGTCCTTCGGGGCAGGAGTGGGAGCGGGAGCGGGAGCGGGAGCAGCGGGTTCGGAGAGCAGTGCCGTGCGCCAGTCGATGCCGGCCATGCCCAGCGCCGACACCACCACCATGCGCCGTCCGTCCTCGTCGCTCGTGCCGGAGCGGGTGGCCTCGTCGAGGACGGCGATGCACGCGCCCTCGACGAGACGGCCGAGCGTCTCGGGGTCGACGTCGTCCCGCATGGCGCCGTCGGCGATCCCGAGCGCGCACGCCTGGCGTACCTGCGAGCGCAGCGGCGCGAACACCTCGGCGACGGGTTCGGCGAACGGGCTGCGGACGGCGACCCGGGCCATCGAGCGGACGTGCGACACCTCGGTCCAGAGCGTCACCGCGATGGCGGCGAGTCGTGCGGCCGGCGGGAGCTCCTGCAGGTCCGATGCGGTGGGCATGGCTGCGGCGATCCGGGCGGCACCGGCGGTCACGACCTCGCGCACCAGGTCGTCGCGCGAGGGGAAGTGTCCGTACACCGCACGGCGCGAGAGTCCCGCAGCCGCGGCGATCGTCTCGATCGAGGCGTCCGGGTCCTGCTGCAGACAGGTCTTCGCCGCGTCGAGGAGGGCTGCCCGGTTCTCCGTGGCGTCGCGGCGGGGCGCGCGGGAGGGCTGCTCGGTGGTGGTCACGCACCCCATCGTAATAACGTGCACACGGGTGTGCAACTTAACAGGTTCCGTCCCCCGGACGAGGGGAGTCCCCCAAAGTGCGGACTGTCTTCCCTGAGAACGAACGCATAGCTTCACAGGAATCTCATGCGAACCACGGACTGAGCCAGGAGTGCCCTCTTTGAACCGTGCAACACCGAACACCGACCCGAACCCAACCCCCCATCGCTTCACCCGCGTCCTGACCGCCGGCATCGCCGTCGCGGCCCTCGCGTGTGGCGGTCTCGCAGTCGGGGGCGCGGCCTCCGCAGCTCCGGCCGGGATCTCGGTGGCCGACCTCAAGCTCTCCGCCCCGCTCCGTGACGCCAAGCCGACGAAGACCGTCGCCGCGTTCGTGCGCACGACCGGCCAGGGTGCCCTCGAAGTGGACGCCAAGGCGAAGGGCGGGGACCTGACGAAGTCACGGACCCAGTCCTCCGCGGCCAAGAACCGCGTCGAGGCGATCCAGTCGACCGTCGCCGCGGTGCGGTCGGCCGTCAAGCGCGCCGACGCCGACGCGACCGAGCTCTACTCGACCGAGTACACCGTCCCGGGCGTCGCGGTCGTCGCCGACGTCGACGCGTTCCGGAAGATCGCGGAGCGCTCCGACGTCGAGAGCATCATCCCGCTCACGCCGAAGAAGATCGTCGAGCCGACGGTCAACGAGAACGCCGACGCCGCTCCCTCGGGTGTCGACCCCAGCCTGGTCCAGCCCGGTGCCGACGGCGTCGCGCCGAAGAACGCCGCGAGCGACGTCTACACGCGCTCGCTCAACGCCTGGCAGCAGACCGGCCACACCGGCAAGGACGTCAACGTCGCCGTCCTCGACACCGGTCTCGACTACACGCAGGCCGACTTCGGCGGCCCCGGCACCACCGAGGCGTACCAGCAGGCCCTGGCGAACGCGAGCGGCGGCGCCCCGGACCCCAGCCTGTACGACGCGTCGAAGTTCCTCGGCGGGTACGACTTCGCCGGTGCGACCTACAACGCCGACCCGACGGACCCGGACGCCTACGACCCGGTGCCGGCTCCCGACGACAACCCGATCGACGGCAAGGGCGGCGACCACGGCACCCACGTCTCCGGTTCGATCGCCGGCTACGGCCTGACCGCCGACAAGAAGCCGTTCGACGGCGACTACACCAAGCTCACCACGCAGCAGGTGCAGGACATGTGGATCGGTCCGGGCACCGCCCCCGAGGCCGGCCTGTACGCCCTGAAGGTCTTCGGCGACAACGGTGGCTCGACCGACGTCACCGGTGCCGCGCTCGACTGGGTGGGCCAGGCGCTCACCGAGGGCAGAGACATCAACGTCCTGAACCTGTCGCTCGGCTCCGACTACGGCGCACCGGACGACCCCGACAACGCCAAGATCGACGCACTGACCGCGCGCGGCGTGCTCCCCGTGATCGCCTCGGGCAACGCCGACGACTTCACCGACATCGGTGGGTCGCCGGGCAACGCCGAGGGCGCGCTCACCGTCGCTGCGAGCGCGACCGGACAGTCGCTCTACGACGGCGTGCAGGTCACCGCACCGGCCGACGTCGCGAAGACCTACCGGTCGCAGTACTCGTCGAACTTCAAGGGCACCCTGCCGGTCGAGGGCGACGTCGTCGTCCCGACCGCGAACATCGACGGCTGTGCCGCGTTCAGCGCCGCCGACGCCGCGAAGATCAAGGGCAAGGTCGTCTGGCTGAAGTGGACGGACGCCGCGCTCGAGTGCGGTTCCGCCGTGCGCTTCGGCAACGTCCAGGCTGCCGGCGGTGTCGGCGTCCTGCTGGCGGGCACGCTCGACACGTTCGAATCCGGCATCGGTGGCAACGCGACCATCCCGGGTGCCGAGCTGACCGCGAAGAGCGTGGCGAGCCTCCAGGCCACCGCCAAGGCGGGGACCCTGCACGTGCGCTTCGCGGACGAGCTCAAGGGCTTCGAGGTCGCCATCGAGGCGGACGCCGTGAACACGCTCGCGTCGTTCACCAGCCGTGGTGTGCACGGATCGTTCGATGACATCGTCAAGCCGGACATCGCCGGCCCCGGGGTCAACGTGATCTCCGCGGCCAACGGCACCGGTGACGGCCGCATGTCGATGAGCGGTACCTCCATGGCCACGCCGGACGTCGCGGGCATCGCGGCGCTGACGTTCCAGTCGCACCCCACATGGTCCGCCCCGCAGGTCAAGGCGGCCCTGATGAACACGGCGACGCATGACGTGAAGGACGGCAACCGTTCGGCCACCCTGCTCCGCCAGGGCACCGGTCGCGTGGACGCACTGCAGGCGGTCACCGCCGGCACCACGGTCCGCAGCGCCGAGAACGACCAGCTCGTCACCGCGTCGTTCGGCGTCGTCGAGGTCGCGAGCGGGACGAGCGAGACCCGCACCCTGCAGATCGACAACACCGACAGCACGGCGCACACGTACAACGTGTCGTACCAGCCGCAGGTGTCGCAGCCGGGTGTGACCTTCGCGCTCAGCTCGAAGCAGGTCACGGTGCCCGCCAACGGCACCGCATCGGTCACGCTGACGTTCTCGGTCGCCGACGCGACGAAGCTCCGCCGGGTCATCGACCCGACCCAGGAAGCCGTCCAGCAGGGCTACCAGCGCGAGTTCGTGGCCGCCGCTTCCGGCATCGTGGCGTTCGCGCCGACCGACAGCTCGCTCAACCCGATGCGCCTCGGGGCTTACGTGGCCCCGAAGCCCGTCAGCGCGGTCCGGGCCCGGACCACGGTCTCGTTCACGGGACCGGGCAAGTCGGCCGAGCTCACGCTCAAGGGCCGCACGCTCGACCAGGGCGGACTGACGACCGGCTACCACGCCGCCGTCGCTCCGTTCGTGCTCGGCGGCACCGACCCGGCCGAGGCGTTCCCCGAGGGTTCGGCGACGCGCTCGCTGCAGGCGGCCGACGTCCGTTCCTACGGTGCGTCGTACGACAAGTCGTCGGGAACCCTGGCGTTCGGCGTGCAGACCGCCGGTCCGGACGCGAACCCGGGCGCCGTGACCAACGTCGAGGTCCTCATCGACACGGACCGTGACGGCGAGCCCGACTTCCTGGTGTACAACGCGAAGTCGGCTGCCGTGGACGCCACGTTCGCCACGACGGTCGACCTGGCGAAGGCCGCCCTGGACGACCCGGACGTCGACCCCGTCGTCGACGTCCAGCCGCTCAACGGCGGTGCGCCCGGACAGGACGTGAACACCTTCGACAGCTCGGTGAAGGTGCTGACCGTCGCTGCGAAGGCCATCGGTTCGTCGAAGAAGTTCGACTACACGGTGCTGACGGAGTCGGCCTACGCCCCGGGCGCCGCCACCAGCGGTTCCTCGGTCGTGGACGAGACGAAGACGGCCACGTTCGACCCGTCGAAGCCGAAGCTGTCGTTCTCGCAGGACGGCACCTCGGGCGTGCTGTTCGCCGACGCCGACTCGCTCACGGTCACCCGTGCCTCGGGTGTCACCAAGGCGACTGTGCTGCTGCTCCACCTCGACAACGCGGCGGGCAAGCAGGCCGACACCTCGACGATCAACGTGGTCCCGCCGAAGCTCGCGCTGGCGAAGGGGAGCAAGGTCACGGTGAGCGGGACGGCGAAGGTCGGCTCGACCCTCACCGCGAAGCACGGTACGTGGAGCACGACGAAGGCGACCTACAAGTACCAGTGGCTGCGTGACGGCAAGGTCGTCAAGTCGGCAACGGGTGCCAAGTACAAGCTCGGCTCGTCCGACGTCGGGCACCGCATCAGCGTGCAGGTGACGGCTCACGCCTCCGGGTACGAGGACGGCACGGCCAAGTCCGGGGCGACCGCGAAGGTCACGCGCCGCTAGGACAGGGTGCGCGCGCGGTTCACGCGCCACCTGGTGAGCAGAAGAGGTCGGGTCCCGAGTGGGGATCCGACCTCTTCTGCTCACGAAGCGCGGGGCATCCCACCCCGCGAACGCGTGTTCGGGACAGGTAGTTAGACAAACTAGTGAAGTGGTGCCACTGTTTGTCCCATGCAGAACACGCTGAACCAGCTCCGGTCCAACCCGGTCGAGTGGCGCCGTCGTGGACTCACCCCGCCGGACGTCATCCAGGCCATGATCGAGCAGCGCCTGGCCGAGCCGGGGCACTCCCAGCCCGTCGGTGACCCGTCGTACCAGGACTTCTTCCGGAGCTGATCCGAGGTCGGCCGGGTGGCTCGGGACGCACCGGCAGACAGACGGGAGGCGCGGTGCCAGCTGGCACCCCTCCCTCGCAGGCTCGGTCGGCGCGCCCCGCGCAACGCTTCGCGTCGCCGCTGAGCGGAACGCGCCCGTCCGTCTACCGGTGACGTCTCGGACGTCACTTGCCGATCTTGCCGTCGGCCGCGTCCTCGGCCTTGCCGATCTGGTCGCCGTGTCCGCCGCCGGTCGCCTTGTCGGCCGCGTCGCCCGCCTTGTCGAGGCCGGCGTCCGTTGCCTGCTCGCCCTTGTCACTGTCGGCGAAGTCCTTCGCCTTGTCTCCGATGCCGCTCATGTCGTGCTCCTTTCGCGTCGTGGATCTGGACGCGTCCGACCGTGCTCCGACCGATCCGGACGGACATCCAGGTGCGCTCCATGTGGACAAGCGACCCGCCGTCCACAGGACGTCACAGCGGGTGACGCGCAGGTGACCAGCCGATAGACTCGGGTGGACCACCGGCCCGGACGGCCGTGTGCGGTCCTCCGCCAACGTGAGGAGAACCAGATGCCCGCAGCAGTCATCATCGGCGCCCAGTGGGGCGACGAGGGCAAGGGGAAGGCCACCGACCTCCTCGGCTCCCGCATCGACTACGTCGTGAAGTTCAACGGCGGCAACAACGCCGGCCACACCGTCGTCGTCGGCGGCGAGAAGTACGCCCTGCACCTGCTGCCCTCCGGCATCCTGACGCCCGGCGTGACCCCGATCATCGGCAACGGCGTCGTCGTCGACCTCGAGGTGCTGTTCCAGGAGCTCGACGCCCTGCGCGCCCGCGGCGTCGACGTCTCGAAGCTCCTTGTGTCGGCCAACGCCCACGTCATCACGCACTACCACCGCACCGTCGACAAGGTGACCGAGCGGTTCCTGGGCAAGCGCCAGATCGGCACCACCGGTCGCGGCATCGGCCCGACGTACGCCGACAAGATCAACCGCGTCGGCATCCGGATCCAGGACATCTTCGACGAGAACATCCTGCGGCAGAAGGTCGAGGCCGCACTCGACCAGAAGAACCACCTGCTGGTCAAGGTCTTCAACCGCCGTGCGATCGACCCGGAAGAAGTCGTCGAGTCGCTGCTCTCGTTCGCCGAGCGCCTGCGCCCGATGGTCGCCGACACCGCCCTCGAGATCCACCGTGCGCTCGAGCGCGGCGAGACGGTCCTGTTCGAAGCCGGCCAGGCCACGATGCTCGACGTCGACCACGGCACCTACCCGTTCGTCACCTCGTCGTCCGCGACCGCCGGTGGCGCCGCGACCGGTTCGGGCATCGGCCCGGGCAAGCTCGAGCGGATCATCGGCATCGTCAAGGCGTACACGACCCGCGTCGGCGCCGGTCCGTTCCCGACCGAGCTGTTCGACGAGTCGGGCGAGTTCCTGCGCGCCAACGGCTTCGAGTTCGGCACCACCACCGGCCGCCCGCGCCGCTGTGGCTGGTACGACGCCCCGATCGCCCGCTACACGGCACGCATCAACGGTGTGACCGACTTCGTGCTCACCAAGCTCGACGTCCTGACCGGGCTCGAGACGATCCCGGTGTGCGTCGCGTACGAGGTCGACGGCGTCCGCGTCGACGAGGTCCCGGTCAACCAGTCCGACTTCCACCACGCGAAGCCGGTGTACCAGGAGTTCCCCGGCTGGACCGAGGACATCACCGGAGCCCGCACCTTCGACGACCTGCCGAAGAACGCGCAGGACTACGTCCTGGCGATCGAGGCGATGTCCGGCGCACGGATCTCCGCGATCGGTGTCGGCCCCGGCCGTGACGCCATCGTCGTGCGGCACGACCTGCTCGGCGACGACGAGCGTGCCGACCAGCGCGCCGGCGAACGCACCGACGCAGCGTGACGATGCGGATCCTGTTCGTCTGCAGCGGCAACATCTGCCGGTCGCCGCTCGGCGCGCAGGTCCTGACGGCACGACTTGGCCCGGACGCCCCCGCGTTCGTGGTCGAGTCGGCCGGCACCATCGCCGACGACGGCGCCGCGATGGACGCCGCCGCGGCCGAGCAGTCCGTCCGGCTCGGGGCCGACCCGTCGGCCCACCGGTCGCGGTACCTGACGGCCGAGATCGTCGAGCGCGCCGACCTGGTGCTGACCGCCGAACGATCGCACCGTGCAGCCGCTGTCTCCCTGGCGCCCCGGGCATCCAAGCGGACCTTCACGATCAAGCAGTTCGCGCGGGTGCTCGCCGGCCTCGAGCCCGGTGACCTGGCCGACGTGACGACCCCGCAGGAACTCGTGGAGCGCGTCGCGCGGCTGCGTGGAACGGTCCCGCCGCCCGCCGACCCGGCCGACGACGACGTGGACGACCCCTACCGTCGCTCGACGGCGACGCACCAGCGCGTGGCCGACGAGGTCGACGTGGCGCTCGCGCTCATCGCCGACGCACTCCGGGCGACGCTGCGCTGACGACGCCGCCGCCGCCGCGCTGCGCTGCGCACGGTGCGCGGTTGTCCGCCCGGTGCGAGGATGACGGCCTGGTGCAGGGCTGTAGCGGCGCACGGAGCGAGCAAGCTCGCACGTGGCCGCACAGCGCGCTGCCTGACCGGACCCGCGAGACGCCGGGGTCCTGCGGGCCGAGTCGGTTCGGAAGACGCCGTCGTCGTGCACAGACGCCGCCGAGTGCTCGAGACGCCTCCGGATCCGGCGGCGTTTCGAGTGCAAGGCGGCGTCGAACGGCGACGACGGCGTGTTCAGGAGTGCCGAACCCACCCGCAGCGCGCTTGCATCCTTCGATGGAACTCCCGCAGGTGCATCCCGAAGCCGGTCGTCCCCGAGCGCGCTGGTTCCTAGCGTCGTGTGCATGACGAACACCACCGAAGTCCGGCCCGCCGCCGGCACCGCAGCCCGCGACCGAGGGGGTGTCCGCGGCCTCATCGCCCGGCACCCGCTCGTGTCCTTCTTCACCATGGCACTCGGCCTGAGCTGGCTCGCGTGGGTGCCGTACATCCTGTCGCCGCACGGCATGGGCGTGTGGGACATCCACTTCCCCGAGGTCCTGGGCAGCGGACAGTTCACGGGCGTCCTGCCCGGGGCGCTCCTCGGCCCGTTGGGCAGCGCGTTCATCGTCACTGCGGTCGCCGACGGTCGCGCGGGGCTGCGCCGCTGGGTGGGACGGCTGTTCCGCTGGCGGGTCGCCTGGTACTGGTACGCGCTGGCGCTCGTCGTCGTGCCGGCCCTGATCGTCGTCTCCGCGCTGCCCTTCGCCGGCGGTGACGTGCGGGCCCCCTCGGCCCTGGCGTTCGCCATGCTCGTGCCCGGGCTGATCATCCAGCTGTTCTCGACCGGCCTGAGCGAGGAGCCCGGCTGGCGCGACTTCGCCCTGCCCCGCCTGCAGCACCGCTTCGGAGGCCTCGGCGCCGCCGCGATCCTCGGCCCGATCTGGGCGCTCTGGCACATGCCGCTGTACCTCAGCGACTGGGGCGGCTGGCCGAACGCGCACTGGAGCGAGCCCGTCGTGTTCGCCCTGTTCACCATCACCTTCAACGTCGTGATGATCCAGGTCTTCAACAAGACCCGCGAGAGCCTGCCCCTGGCCCTGCTGCTGCACGTCGGCGTGAACAACACGATCTCGACGCTGTTCCCGGAGATGTACCCGAGCATGACCGCCGGCACGCTGATGATCGGCCTGACGATCATGTCGACGATCGCCGCCGCGGTGCTGCTCGTCGTGACCCGTGGCCGCCTGGGCTACGACCCCGCCCGACGCGCCCTGCCCCTCGACGCACCGGTCCCCACCCGCGCCCGCCTCGTAGGATCCAACGATGGCACCCGCTGAGCACGACGCGCTGCGCGCACCGGCCGAGCCGGCAGCGCAGCGCGAGCCGGCAGCGCAGCCCGCGCGAACGGCCCAGCCCGCGCAGCGCGCCCGCCGTGTCGATGTGTTCGTCGCCCTCGGCACGGCCGTCGTCGCCCTCGGGCTGCTGCTCGGCCTGCCGCCCCTGGACACCCTCGAGCCCGACGGCCCCGCCCTGGCGATGCGGGTCCCCGCAGTGTTCACCCTGGCGTGGAGCATCCTGGCCCTCGGCCTGCTGGCCCAGTCGGCAGCCCTGCTCTCCGCCCGTCGGGCACCGCGCACCGTCCTGATCGTGGTCGCCGCCCTGCCGGTGGTGGTCGCCGCGCTCGCCCCGCAGTCGGCCGACCTGTTCGGCCTCACCGCGCTGCCCGTGGTCGTCGCCGTCGTCCTCGCCGCACTCCGTGTCCCGCTCGCACGCCTGTGGCCGACACTGTTGGTCGCCGCCGCCCTGGTCGCAGCGGGCAGCGCTGTGCTGTCAGCGGTCGCAGGCGGCGATGTCACCCAGGGCCTGGCCGACTCGCTCGGGCAGGGCGTGCTGCAGGCGATCGGCGCGGTCGGCCTGCCCCTGCTGGTCACCCTGCTCGTGCAGTCCCGCCGCGAGGTCCGCGTCGCCCGCACCGCCGAGGCCAGCGCCGTGAACCGGGAGCAGGACGCCCTGGTCGATGCCGCGGTGTCCCGCGAACGTGCCGCGATGGCCCGTGAGCTCCACGACATCGCCGCCCACCACCTGTCCGGCATCGCACTGATGGCCGCCGTCATCGACCGGCAGATCGACGCGGACCCGGAGCGTGCCCACGAGGGTGCCCGCCAGGTCCGGGAGCAGAGCACTGCCGTGCTCGAGGACCTCCGCCGCCTGGTCGGCCTGCTCCGCGACGACGCCCCTGCCGAGCGCGCCGTCGAGACGGTCGCCGGGATCGTCGACCTGGCCGAACGCGCCCGGTTCCGCAGCGACGTCCGGCTCGACGTGCTGCCGGGGGACCGCCCGCTTGCCGACGGCGTCGGCCCGCTCGCGCAGCTCGCCGCCTACCGCACCGTCCAGGAGGCGCTGGCCAACGCCGCCCTGCACGCCCCGTCCGCCCCGTGCACCGTCACCATCGACGACCGCGACGCGACCCGGGTGGTGATCCGGGTGGAGAACGCACCGGCCACCGTCCCGGCAGCGGGGACCTCTCCCTCGGGCGGGAACGGCCTGCGGGGGATGCGCGAGCGGGCGGACCTGGTCGGGGCGCGCCTCCAGACCGGCCCGACCGCGACCGGCGGATGGCTGGTGGAGCTGGCGCTCGGCCGGGAGGCACCTGCCGCACCCGCGCAGGCCGCCGACGGCCCCGGGGTGGTCGCGTGATCCGCGTGCTGGTCGCGGACGACCAGCCCCTGGTCCGCGCCGGGGTGTCCGCGCTCCTCGGTGCGGAGCCGGACATCGAGGTGGTCGGCGTGGCCGCCGACGGCGGCGAGGCGCTCGCGCTGGCGCGCGAGACGCGACCCGACGTCGCCTGCCTGGACATCCGGATGCCGGTGATGAACGGCATCGAACTCGCCCGGATCTTCTGCGCACCGGACGCCGATCCGGCGATCCCCGCGCTCATGCTGACGACGTTCGACCTGGACGACTACGTGTTCGGGGCGCTCGAGGCCGGGGCTTCCGGGTTCCTGCTCAAGGACGCCGAGCCGGACACCATCGTCGACGCCGTGCGGCAGGTCGCCGCCGGCAACGGCACGCTCGACCAGGCCCTGACCCGGCGGGTGCTGCGGGAGTTCGTGTCGCGGCGGAGCCTGCAGCCGGTCTCCGGCGACCGGGCCGACGGTGTGCTGACCGCCCGTGAGCGCGAGGTGCTCCTGCTGCTGGCGCAAGGGATGTCGAACGAGGAGATCGCCGTAGCCCTGGTGCTCGAGGTCTCGACCGTCAAGTCGCACCTGGCGCGGATGCTGCCGAAGCTCGGGGTGCGGTCGCGGCTGCAGGCCGTCGTGTGGGCGTACCAGAACCGGATCGTGACGGTGCCGGAGCAGCCGTAGCGGCCCCGGTGTCAGGCGCCGGGCTGCAGCGTCAGCTGGCGGGTTGCGGCTCGGCGGCGCCGGGGGCGACGAGCTGCCAGACGTCGTCGTCTCCGCCGTGGGAGAGGTACAGGCGGAAGGCGCCCTCGTCGGCGAGGGGGTCGCCCGAGGAGTACTCGACCGGTTCGCCGCTCGTCTCGCACTGGTCCGAGGTGCTGATGACCTGGATCGTGTCGCCGGGGGCGGCGGCGTCACCCTTCGTGACGTCGGTGACCGTCGCCTCGTACACGTCGTAGATGCCCTGGAGCTCGACGGTGCGGTCGGTCATGGTCACGTCGGCGTCGACGACCAGGTCAGCGGCGTCGCGGCGTTCGGCCGGGGTCTTCAGCTCCATGTAGTGGGTGCACCCGGTGCTCGTCACACCGTCGTCGCTGCTCGGGTTCGTGGGGGCGTCGGTGCCGCCGGTCACGTCGGGGGCACAGCCCGCCAGCGAGCTACCGAGCACCACGACGAGTGCCACGATCGGTGCGATCCGTCCCCACTGCATGGGGCGAGTATGGCTCACTCCGATCGACGACACCAGGGTGGTCACGCCTGTCCGGGGAACGCGCGTTCCCGTTCGGGGGACTGTGCACGGTCGCGTCGGGCTGGTGCAGTGTATGCATGCACATCGAAACGCCGCCGGTGACCACCCCCGACGACCCCGCCCTGCGGGGTGAGGTCATCCACGGGATGATCACGGCGCTGCGTTCCCGTCCGCTGCACGAGGTGACCCCCGAGGTCGTCGCGGCTGCGGCCGGAGTGGACACCGACGTCGTCGGCCGGACGTTCCCGAGCTGGGACGGCCTGCTGCTCGCGACCATCGACCGGTGGAACGAGGAGCGCACCGTGCCGCTCATGCCCCTGGCCGAGCAGCACGGCACCATCCGGTTCCTGCGCGCGATCGTCACCGCGAACGTGGCCGACCCGTCGCTCATGCGGTTCCTGACGGCGACGCTGAACATCGCGGCATCGCCCGAGCACCCGCTCGCACCGATGCTGCACGCCCGGTGGCGACGGTTCCACGCCTTCGTGCAGCACGCGCTGGAGCGTGACGTCATGCTCGGTCGTGAGCCGAGCACGATGGAGCCGGCCCGCGGCTCGGAGCAGCTGCTCGCGACCTACGAGGGGCTGCAGCTGCAGTCCATGGTGCGACCGGAGATGGACCTGCTCGAGGCCTTCGACCGCGCCGTGACGCGTCTGCGCGAGGGTTGGTCCCGCGCGTACGTGCCGCCCGTCTGGGACCTCGCCCGGGTCGGATGACCCTCCGGGTGGCTCGTCGGGCCGCCCCCACAGACCGAGGACGCTAGGGCGTCCGAGGGCAGACGCTCACCGTCTGCACGCGTCGCCGCACGATTCGGGTTCGAGCGGCGGCGCGTACCAATCTCTGCAGGCCGAGCGCGCGTTCCGCGCCGGTCGCCGTGCGCTCGCGGCACTTCAGTCGGCGTGCACCGCTCAGTCGGCGTGCACCGCGAGCGGTCGCTCGGTGTCCACCTCGACCGGCTGCCGGCGGATCGCGATCACCGTGACGTCGTCGTCGTGCGGCACCTCGTCGGCGCGGGCCGACAGCGCGAGCACGACCGCGTGCGGGTCGCGGCCGGCACGGGCGATCGCGGCGACGGACTCGATCGTCTGGTCCAGGTCGTCGTACAGGTCGAGCACGCCGTCGCTGAACGAGACGAGCAGGTCACCGGGTTCGAGGGTGCCCTCGGTCGTCGCCCACTCCTCGCGGATGCCGAGCCCCAGCGGCATGTCCCCGGACCGGAGCCGGTCGACGTGCCCGTCGGCGCGCAGCACGAAGCTCAGCCCGTGCCCGGCGTCGGACCACCGGAGGGTGCCGTCGTCGGAGATCCGGGCGTGGAACAACGTGGTGAAGGCGAGGTCCGGTCCGACGCCCTCGGCGGTCAGGCCGTCGGATGCCCGCTTGAGCGCCTCGGCCGGATCGTCGACCGTCCGGGCACTTCGGAGTGTCGACCGGACGGCTGCGGCGATCAGGCCGGCACCGACGCCCTTCCCCATCACGTCGCCGAGGCTCACCGCCACACCGCTGTTGGTCGGGTACCAGTCGAAGAAGTCACCGCCGACGCTCCGGGCGGGCAGGCAGGCACCGGCGACGACGACGTCGTCGGTGATGCGGCCGGTCGTCGTCGGGAGCAGTGACCGCTGGACCGCTGCCGCCCGGTCGATCTCGGCGCGGACCTTGCCCTCGCGGGCCTCGGCCGACCGCAGGTTCAGGCGCGAACGACGGGAGAGTTCGTGCACGACGACGGCGACCGTGCCGAACACGATCACGACGGCGCCGACGCGGACGAGTTCGCTCGGCCCGGGCGGGTCGGTCGGGGTCAGCACGTACGGGGCGAGCATCACGACCAGCAGACCGAGGACTGCGAACACCACGGTCCGACGCCCCTCGAGCGACGCCCACCAAATCACCGGCAGCACCACGAGCGCCGTGAACACCGACGCCCCCGCGCCCGTCCCGGTGCGCAGCAGTGCGATCGTCAGGAAGTCGACGGTCAGCAGGATCGGCACCACCCAGGCCGCGCGGCGCACGAGCGTGGGGATCGCGCTCAGCAGCGTCGCGACGACCATGCCGACCACGCTCGCGACGAAGAGGTCGTGCTCGGTGATCACCAGCGACGGCATCACGACGCTGAGGAACGCCGACAGCGCCAACAGGCCGCTGATCGGAGCCTGACGGACGAGAGGGTTGTCGACGATGCTGGTTGGGCGAATCATGCTCAGTGCAGGCTAGTGGAACGGGGTGGTCGCTGCCCGGCGACCGGTCCCGCCCTCGTCTGGGAAAGCAGCCCTGGACGCTCAGCGCGGCCAGGTGGCGACGACCGCGACCGCGTTGAACAGCACGTGCGCCAGGATCGCGCCGCCGATGCGGTCGGTCATCGCGACGAGCGTGCCGGTGAGCAGGCCGAGCAGGAACGTCGTGACGAACACCTGGAACCCGCCGAGCGACGTGCCACCCGCACCGAGCAGCAGGTGGAGCAGCGCGAACAGGAACGCCGTGACCAGCACCGCGAGGAACCGGGTGCGGGGTGTGAGCTCGGCGGCGAGCCGGCGCTGGAACAGCCCGCGGAACACCACTTCCTCGAGCACCGGGCTCACGACGACGATGCCGATCGCCGACACGAGCAGCAGCCCGACGTCGGGCGTGCCGAGGGACGGTGCGGGGACCAGCCCGGTCGTCCCCGTGAACGCGAGCGACATGACGACGTCCACCGCGCGGCACACGATCACGATGCCGATCGCGAAGACCACGATCCCCAGGTCGAGCCGCAGCCGCGACAGCATCGCGGCAGGCGGGGTCCGACGGAGCACCACGGCGGCCGCGACGACGAGCGGCACCCAGACGGCGGCGTCCGCGGCGAGCACCTGCAGGACCGGCGAGGGGATGCCCCCAGTCCGGGTGACCTGTCCGACGATCCGGGTCAGGATCACGGCGACGCCGAGTGCGACGAGGATGACGATGAGGTCCCGCTGTCGCCGCACGCTGGGCTCGGTGGTGGTCTGGGCCGGCTCGGAGCGCATGGGGCCACCGTAGAGGACACCGCGCGGCGGATGGCGACTTCCCCCGAGCAGTACTCGTTCCTGTGGCACTATTTGTATGCCGTGCGCTGGGAGTACCCCGGCGTGCCTGTGTCGGGACCACGGGGACGGCCATGATCGGGGAAGGCAAAGGCGTGGAACTCCGCGACTACATCACGGTGCTCCGCAAGGGATGGGTGCTGATCGTCGTACTCGCCCTGGTGGGAGTGGCCGCAGCCGCAGGGTTCTCCCTGCTGAAGAAGCCGGTCTACTCGGCATCGGCGCAGGTCTTCGTCTCCACGGAGACGTCCGGCAGCGCCAGTGACCTGGCGCAGGGCAACACGTTCACCCAGCAGCGGGTGCTGACGTACTCGAACCTGGTGTCGACGCCGATCGTGCTGCTGCCGGTCATCTCGTCGCTGAAGCTCGACATGAACGCGGACCAGCTCGCGACGATGGTGTCGGCGACGGCGCCGACGAGCACGACCCTCATCTCCATCTCGGTGGAGGGCACCGACCCGGTGCAGGCCGCCGACATCGCGAACGCGACCTCGCAGAGCCTGACCAACGTCGTGCAGGACATCGAGGCCACCGACGCGAGCGGCAAGAGCACGGTCAAGCTCACCCGCGTGAAGCAGGCCGACGTGCCGAGCGTCCCGGTCAGCCCGAACGTGCCCGTCAACGTGGCGCTCGGTCTGCTCGTCGGGCTCGCCCTGGGCATCGGCATCGCCGTGCTGCGCCAGACCCTGGACAACCGGATCCGCACCGAACTCGACGTCGAGAAGATCAGCGACAAGCCGGTCGTCGGCGGGATCGCCTTCGACGCCAAGGCCGCCGAACGTCCGCTCATCGTGCAGGTGGACCCGCGCAGCCCCCGGGCCGAGTCCTTCCGCACGCTCCGCACCAACCTGCAGTTCCTCGACATCGGAACCGGTGCCCGCACCTTCGTCATGACCTCGTCGATGCAGTCCGAGGGCAAGAGCACCACCGTCGCGAACCTGGCGATCGCCCTGGACAGCGCCGGGTTCCGCGTCATCCTGATCGACGCCGACCTGCGCCGCCCCCGCGTCGCCGAGTACATGGACGTCGAGAGCAACGCCGGTCTGACCGACGTGCTGATCGGCCGCGCCGACCTGGAGGACGTCGCCCACCCGTGGGGTCGCGGCAAGCTCGTCGTCCTGCCCGCCGGTCAGATCCCGCCGAACCCGTCCGAGCTGCTCGGCTCCCGCGCGATGCAGGACCTGATCGACCTGCTCGAGCAGCAGTTCGACTACGTCCTGTTCGACGCCCCGCCGCTGCTGCCCGTCACCGACGCGGCGATCCTGGCGAAGAAGGCCTCCGGCGCGATCGTCGCGGTCGCCTCGGGACAGACGCTGAAGGGCCAGCTCGCCGCGGCCGTCGCCACCCTCGAGAACGTCGGGGCCCCGGTCTCCGGCTTCGTCCTGACGAAGATGCCGCTGAAGGGCCCGGGAGCCTACGGTCACGGCCGCTACGGCTACGGCTACAGCTACGGCCACGACGAGGACGACAACACCGTGACCACGTCGACGCACCCGCCGAAGCGTTCCGGCAAGAAGCTGGGCGTGCTCCGCCGCGCCGGGCGCTGAACGGGGCCGATCAGATGAAGACTCGCCGGGGGACCCGAAGCCTCGGCCGCGCACTGCCCCGGACCACGTTCATCCTGGTGGCCGTCGTGGTGGTGGCGCTGATCGTCGTCGACGTCGTGCTCGTCGCGCTCGCCCTGGGCCGGACGGCACCCGAGGAGAACGGACCCGCCGGCCCCATCCCCACCTTCTCGGGAACGCCCGACCGGCGCGAGACACCGCGACCGAGTGCGTCTGCCGACGCAGACGCAGCCTCCACCAAGCAGCAGGGTCGCCGCCTGCTGGCAGCGGTCGACGGCCAGGAGGCGTGGCGCGCGTCCGGTGGGTCGTGCGGCGGCCCGCGGCCGGTGCTGGAACACTCCGTGGACGGCGGGGCGACGTGGGTCCCGGTGGGACTCGGGACGGATGTCGGATCGCTCATGGCGATCCGGGCCTCCAGTGCGGAGCTCTCGGTCCTGGTGGGTGTCGGCGACGACTGCACCACGACGGCGCGGACCAGCACCGACGCCGGCGTGACATGGGAAGCCGGGGCGCCCGGCGCCGCCGGCGCCGGCATCAGCACCGACGGTGTCGTGCTCGCGAGCGGGACGGAGCAGGCGCCGTGCGGCGACCCGATCGACGCGTTCCAGGGCGAGAAGACCGCGGTCGTCATCTGCGACGGCCAGCTCGAGTGGCGCACCGGCGATGCCGCGTGGGTCGACGTGCCGATGGGCGGCGTCCGTTCGATCGGCGTCGACGGTGGCAACTACACGCTCGCCCGCGTCGGTGCAGCAGCGTGCGACGGCGTGCAGATCGAGACCATGTCCGCGTCGGACGTGACGCCCTCGTCCTCCACCACGCCGATCGGCTGTGCCGACGGCGCGGACACCGACAACACCGTCACCATCGACCGTGCCGGTCAGGACGTTTGGCTGTGGGACGGCAAGACCGTGCGGGTGTCGTCGGACGGCGGCGCGACGTGGTGACCGGGTCGTCCTCGTGACGACGGATGCGCTCCGCGCACCGCGCGCCGTCGGCGCCACCGACGAGTGGAGCCGCAAGTACTCGCGCCGCGTGCTGTTCACCGACCTGCTGGCGCTGATCTGGGTCGTCTTCGGTGTGCAGATCGCCTGGCTCGGACTCAAGTCGAACCTGGCGACCAACACCGCGGACCTGCGGCTGAGCTACTTCGCCATCTCCATCGTCGTGATCGTCGTGTGGATGAGCGCGCTCGCCCTGTACGACACCCGCGGCGCACGCGTCATCGGCGTCGGCAGCACCGAGTACCGCCTGGTCGCGGACTCCAGCGTCCGCGTGTTCGGCCTGCTCGCGATCGCGGCGTTCCTGCTGCACGTCGACCTGGCCCGCGGCTACGTGCTCATCGCGTTCCCGATCGGGATCCTCGTCCTCCTGCTGTCGCGGTGGATCTGGCGGCAGTGGCTCGTAGCGCAGCGTCAGCAGGGCGCGTACTCGGCGACCGTGCTGCTCGTCGGGTCTCCGGCCAGCGTGCTGCACATCGGCCGCGAACTCGCTCGTTCCCCCGAAGCCGGCTACCGCGTGGTCGGGGCGGTCGTGTCGACGAACCACCGCGGTCTGCTGACGGGTTCGACCATCCAGAGCCACGGCGGCTTCGACGACGTCGGCTCCGCGCTGCGCGAGACCGGCGCCGACACCGTCGTGATCACGAGCTCCGACGACCTGCCGCCGGAGCGTGTCCGGGAACTCAGCTGGTCGCTCGAGCCGGGCCGGCAGCACCTGGTGGTCGCGCCGAGCCTGACCGACATCGGCGGCCCCCGGATCCACACCCGACCGGTGCAGGGCCTCCCGCTCATCCACGTCGAGACGCCGACCTACTCGGGGCGCAAGCTCTACACGAAGCGTGCCTTCGACCTGATCGGTGCAGGGTTGCTCGTCGTCGTCCTGTCGCCGCTGCTGCTCGTGCTCGCCGTGCTGGTGAAGACCACCTCGACCGGTCCGGTGTTCTTCCGGCAGGAGCGCGTCGGCCTGAACGGCAGCACCTTCCGGATGATCAAGTTCCGCTCGATGGTCGTCGACGCCGAGGAACGCCTGCAGGAGCTCAGCGCACTCGACCGCGCCGAGGGCAACGACGTCCTCTTCAAGATGCGGAACGACCCCCGGGTCACCCGGGTCGGCGGGTTCATGCGCCGCTACAGCCTTGACGAGGTGCCGCAGCTTTTCAACGTCCTGGCCGGCAGCATGTCCCTCGTCGGACCCCGACCGCCGCTCGCACGCGAGGTCGCCCGCTACGACACGCACGTCCACCGTCGGTTCCTGGTGAAGCCGGGGATGACCGGCCTGTGGCAGGTGAGCGGCCGATCGGACCTGTCGTGGGAGGATTCCGTGCGGCTTGATCTGTACTACGTGGAGAACTGGTCGATCACGGGTGATCTCGTGGTCCTTTGGCGGACTGCCAAGGCCGTCGTCGCTTCGCGCGGCGCTTACTGACGCGACAAGCACGGCTTGATGACTAGCGGATCTCGCTCAGAAGGAGAAAGTGGTGACGTTGCGATGGCTCGCGTGATGCCAGGGGTTCGTCGCACGGTGGTCATCGAGCCGAATCCGACAGGTCACAGGCTCTTCTACGCCCGCCTCATCGCGGAGGCCGCGCGCCAACGAGGCGACCATGTCACTCTTGTTCTTGGCGAGCATCCGGAAGCCGAGGAGGAACGCGTTCATCTCAGTGGGCTTCAGGAGGGGATTACTGTCAGACGTGGACCGGCCAGCGGACTCGACGATCTTGTCCGAGCCTCGCGTGTGATGCATTCGGACTACGTCATCGTCCCCGACGGAGACCGAACCGCAATCAGTCTCGCGCTCCGTCGCAAGTGGGAGGGGAGCGGCGAGCTGAGCGTCCTCGTGATGCGCGAGACCGCTCAGCCTGCGAGCAATGCTTTGATCACTCGGATGAAGACCGCGCTCCGTACTATGGCGTTCCGCCGGGTCGCGGCAATGGGGCGAGTTCGTCTGCGGGTTCTGAAGTCGCCGACGTGGTCTGGGCACTCAGCCTTCGGGGTCGCTGTAGACCCGATCCGCACCTTGGCAACCCCGAGTGCCGTCGAATCGTTCCGTTCTGCTCACCGCATCACGGGCGACCGATACTGGTTTGCGGTCCTCGGGGCGATCTCGGCTCGGAAGAACTTGGAGTTGATCCTCGACGCGATCGTCGGACTCGACACGAACGTCGGGCTGCTCGTGGCCGGAAAGCTTGATCATGACATCCCGCTCGAAATCCGGCACCGACTTGCAACCCTCGAAGCAGAGGGCCGCGTCGTCGTCGTTGACAGATTACTGAGCGACGTAGAGCTCGACTCAGCAGTCGCATGTGTTGACTGCGTCGTCCTCGCCCACTCGAACGAGGGGCCAAGTGGGCTGCTGGGCAAGGCGGCCGCAATCGGGACCAGGATCGTCGCTGCCGGCGCAAAGAGCCTCAAGAACGATCTCGCCGCCTACCCGGCTCTCGGGGAGTGGGTTGCACTCGACACCCGCACACTGGCAGAGGCATTGCACCGTGCCGCGTCCTCACCCAGGCCGCCGGCAGTGCTGAAGGCAAGTAGTGAGGCGTTCACATCGGCTCTGCTTCCATGAGGAGCCGGATGCCGCAAGAGCGCCCGATGTCTCATCAGGCGCTCTTCCTGGCGGCCTCAACCGGAGCGGCGCAGGTGCTTGTGGCGTTGCTCTACCTCGTTGCAGCGAGGGAGGTTTCTCCATCGGAGTTCGGTTCGACTGTTTCAGCTATCGCGCTCGGTACCGCTGCTGCCGGTTTCGTTGATTTCGGGACGAACAACCATTGGACTCGAGAACTTGCCCGGCGCGCCCTCGCAGACCAGACCTTCGTCGATCGGTTGTTCTCAAAGCTCGCGATCACCGTCGGCGCGGCGCTGCTCTGGTGTGCCGGCGTGGCCATCCTGTTTCCGGGATCTGCCTTATGGCTGGCCGGTCCGATCACGGTTGCACTAGTGGCGAATCAGGCGTACCAAGTTCCGCTCAGAAGCGCTGCGCGGGGCGAGCTGGTCGCACTCGTCATCCTGGCCGACAGGGTGTTCGCGTCGGTCCTCTTCTTCGTGATGGTGGCTGCCGACGTTTCAGCACCGACGGCATTGTGGATCGCGTTGTCGGCGGGGTCGATCGGTGCCGCCGTGGTTGGTCGGTCGATGAGTCCGTGCAATCTGCGGCGGCGGCCGAGGCTGAGCAACCCTTGGTCCGGTGCTCACTACTTCGGGCTCACCGTCGTGGCGAACAGTTCCCAGGCGCTGGACCTCACACTGCTTTCGGCCGCAGCAGGACCCGCAGCTGCTGGCGTCTACGGCGCTGTCAATCGCTGGACACAACCCATGTCGCTTCTGGCAGCGGCGTTCTCTTCGGCGTTGGCACCGTACGCCGCGCGGAGCACGAGCCTTCGGGGCGCATGGTCAGAGCTGCGACGAGCTATCTGGATGCCGCTTGCGGCGATTGCAGTCTCGATTGCGGTGTATTTCGCCGCACCCTTCATCGTCGGGATCCTCCTCGGCGGCTCGTACGAAGGCTCAGCAGCGACGCTTCAGATCCTCGCCTTGGTCGTGATCCCGTCCATCATCTGCCAGCCACTCGTCGTGGTGCTTCAATCGTTCCAGCGGGATCGCTACGTTGCGATCGTGATGGTCATTGCGGCCATCGGTCAGCTCGCATTGGTGCTGGTCCTCGGAGGCTCCGCTGGCGCGCTCGGCGCAGCTCATGCGGCGTTGATCGCCCAGCTCTTCATCCTCGTCTCGCTCCTCGGCGGGACGGTCAGCCTTGCTCGTTCCACTCGGAGGAAGCCATGACTCGCGAAACGGTCTTGCTGACCGCGACGGTTCGGCCGAACACCGGTCTGTTCGTCGCGCAGGCTGATCCTGCTGTGCGACTGCTCCAGTACAGGCAGGCGATCAGCGCAATCCGGTCTCAGCTCGACGAACGAGTCGATCTGGTCGTCGTCGAAACGAGTGGCGAAGCGACCGCTGACCTCACCGAGCTCCTTCCCGAAAAGGATCGGGCATTGACACGCGTGGTGTCATTCGACCCGACGACCTCCGAAGTGGACAGGGGCAAGGGACGCGTCGAGGCCGATGCCATCCGCTTCGCCGTCGAGGGAATCATCCGGTCCTCTGGCAAGGACACGACCATTCACAAGATGACGGGCCGCCTCGGCTTGGAGAACCCGTCGCAAGTTCTGCGGCCCGTGCTTGGACCCGTCGTGCGAGTTCGCACGACTGCGGACCGGTCGTTCGTTGACACCCGACTAGTGACCGGACGCGCTCAAGAGTGGCTCGACGTGATCCTCGCCGAGACGACGATGATCGATGAGTCTGCGGGCGTCTACCTCGAGCACGCCGTCGCGGCTGCGCTCGCCCGCTCGGCGGCGTTGAAGCAGATCCGTCTCGAGCGGTTTCCTGTTCGCCCCAGGATCAGCGGACAGTCTGGGTCCACTGGAGAGTTCTACGGAGCCGGACCTGGAAAGTTCAAGAGGCAACTCATAGAACTCTTCGAGGATCGTCTCTCGCGCCTCGCATCACGCAAGCAAGTCTGAGATCAGGCTGCGCCTTCACCTGTTCGTTCTGACGACGATCGAACTGCGGCTGCCTGCTGATTCGATTTCGTGCGAGCCGAGCCCGCAGACAGGAACCACGCCAAGAGCAGGATGACCGATAGGGACGCCATCGACTGCAGGAGCGAGCCTCTCAGCACGATCAGGAGGTAGACCGGAACGATGCAGCCGACGAGGCCGGGGGTGCCAGCCCTTGCGATATGCAATGCGAGCTTGCTGTCCCACCGACGAACCATGAATCCGATGAGTGTCATTCCGAGCACGAGGAGTGGCCAGCTCCCGTTGATCATCAACTCGGCCCAGAGTGGGGCGGAGAGGTTCGTGAACGAGTAACCGCGGAATTCTGCCAGAAGGATGCCGGTGTCGACCGCCTTCCCGGGCCAGACGTCGCGTGGGACCCAGAAGAGGACCACCCCGAGTAGCTGGTCCCCCCAAGTGATTCCGCGGCTGGCGATGAAGTAGACGGTGTTGTTGATCTGGTAAAAGCTGTCGAAGTCGCCGCTCAGGAGTGATTCGAGTGGACCCTTGAATTGGACTTTCGCATCGATCGAGTTCCGAAAGGTCGACGCGATCGGGAAGAGGAAGAAGAGAGCGGTCAGTAGCGAGACCGCGACCGTTCGATATTTCTTGAGGGAAGACCATGCCCCACATGCAGCCAATAGAGCCACGTACACGGTGCCTACCGTGTATCGGGGGCTGGAGACAGGGTTGACCACGACCAAGAGTGCGACGAGGGTGACAATCAGGAGCACCAATGGAGCTGGCGCCCCAGATGCGCGCCGCTGACGGAACAACAGGATCTGTGCCACGGCCACTACGAGCAGGCCCATGTTCGAGAACCCGGTCACCAGCGCAGCAGTCGTCGGATTGGCCCATGTAGCCGCGCGCTCGGCGTCGATCACGCTCCTGGTGTGGAACAGCGCCTCGGGTCCGAGCGAGTAAACGTAGTACGCAGTGATCCCAAATGCCAGCAGGGTCGTCACCACGACCCTCGAGTTTTGGAGCGCCACAGCGGTAGGTTCCGAGGCAGGGAATTCGTGCAGCGATGATCGCTTGCCGAAGAATGCTCCTAGCAGCAGCGCGCCGTACCCGATGAATACGATGGCGACTGATTGCCACGCGTACTGTTCGAGGAATCCAGGCGTAGTAGATATTTCGGCACGCTGTCGGAGTTGCACCATCGGAGCAATGCCGAGGAATCCGTAAACGAAGACGGACACCACCATGTCGACGATGTGGGACTCACGAGCGGAGATGGCCCAAGCGAACCGTGCCGCCGCGAGGACCGCTACCGCGAGACAACCAGCCCAAGCGTCGTAGCCGTTGTTCGGAGTCGTCGCGACCACGAACAGTGGAACCATCAGGGCCAGGACCGCAAAAACAATGGTCCCCAGAAGCGGTTGCGGCAGTGCTCCAGGACCGCCGGCCCCATTGCCGGATGACGGCAGGTGCCTGTGATGTGGTGCCCGCTTCACAATTCATTCTCCGACAAGATCGCCCTCTCGAAGACTTCGGAGAACCGCGCTGGCGTTTGCTGAAGAATCTCGGGGTCTGGAATCCGGCCCACTGGATCCGGAAGGCTCCGGAGTGCGGACACCAAGGACATGGTATCGGGGTCGGAGACGATGACCCCGGCATGTTTCTCAACCGAGCGAGTCACTCCCGCCCTCGTGCTGACCACTACGTGTAGCCCGCACGCAAGCGCTTCATTCACCACAAGTCCCCAAACTTCCGAAAGCGACGGAAGCACGAGAACATCGTGCTCCAGCATCCGCTTTGCGACATCTTGCCCGGGGATGTAACCCACGAAGGTCACCCGATCCGGGTTGGGCAAAGTCGTGACGACTTGCTGCTCGAGCTGTGCCCTGAGCGGCCCCACGCCCACGATCGTGAGTGAGGCGTTCGGCAGGGTCGTGAGCGCGCCGATGAGAGCACCAACGTTCTTCCGAGGTATCAGCTGTCCCACGTAGATGATCCGGAGGCGGTGGTCTCCTTGCTGGGCAGGACGCGTCGATTGCACGACTTCACGGATGTGCGTGACGTCCACGGCGTTGAATCCCTCGTGGATGCGGCTCCTGGCCACCCCCATCTGCATCACGGCCTCAGTTGCGGCAGGACCGGGCGTGACGACCGCATCGAGCGTTGCGAAGTACCTGCGCCGCAACCAGGAGATCGGTCCGCGAGTGTTCCCTTGCGAGCCAAGGTGTGACTCGTAGAACCCGACCGTTCGGACGCGCGCCCTCTTGGCTCTGAGCAACGCCATCCAGTAGACAGGCGACTCCCACCCTCCCAGGACCACAGCACGCTTGTTCCGAAGATGAGCGTGCCGAAGCCAGCCGAAGTAGTAACGCGCTTCACCGCGCTTCAGCACAGCTGTCTTGAGCCACGAGACAGCGAAAATCAGATTGGTCCGCGAGCGGGCCTCCCACTCCGGTCCGCGGTTGTTGTCGTCTCTCGCCAATCGCTGGTCAGGTTCGAGAAGCATCACCTCGACAGGGAGCCTGCGTGCGAGGCTCTCCCAAACAGGGATGCGATACGGCGCCGCGGTGTTCGTCATCCACAGCACGCCGCGAGAGCCGACGGCGTCCTCGTAGAAGCGCAGGAGTGAGCTCACGACCGCTTCAATCCCGTAGAGGGCTCTGACCGAGGCATGCCCGGACGCGGTGGTCGACTCGAGCAGGGACGGGTTGAGAAGGAGAGATTCGACCCGCTGAGCGAGATCCTCGGGCGAACCCTCAGACACGAGCGCCGCATTGTGGTCCGCGAGCTCTTGAGCGATGCCGCAGTCATCCGTGATGACCGTCGCAGTCCCGACGGAAAGCGCTTCAAGCACCGTGACCGGGAAGACTTCTCCGCGGCTCGGCAAGACGAACACCAGCGCCTGCGCCAGACGCGCCGGAGCCTCGCCCGGCTGGATCGCCCCTTCGTACTGAAGAGGCACGTCTGGGTTCGTGCTCATGAAGGAGCGAAGGGCGGCGAGATCGCCTTCGTCCGGACCCACAACCGCGAACTGGACAGTACGGTTCCTTCGACTGAGGAGGCGTGCCATCTCGGCGAAGACGAGAACCTGCTTGCGCGGATGGAGGCGGGCGAGGAAGAGCACCTCGGAGCGCCGTGGGGACGTCGCCAACTGAATGGGTCGGATCCCGTTCCTGATCCGCCTTACGGAGGCTTCTGGTTCTAGTCGTCGAAGGCTTCGCTCCTCAGCATCCGTGAGTGCCAGGACCGTGGACGCATGGCGAAGCATCGGACGCACCACGAACGAGTCAAGGATCAAAATGGGGGGCCGGGAAGACGGGAGGATCATCCCGTGTGGTTGAACCACGTAAGGACGTCCCATGCGGCGCGCGGCCGTGGCGACCGCGAGGTCGAACAGATGACGACCGCTGTGCACGTGGACGACGTCGAATTTCCGCAGATTCCGCCGAAGCCAACTGCCGAGCGATCGGGTGCTGGTCGCTACGAATCCCATGCCCGCGAAGGGCTTCGACTTGAGGAGAACGAGGTCGAATCCGGGCGCTTTTGGTCGCGCTCTTCCGTCCCACCCAGCGAGAACGGTCACCTCATGACCGGCTTCTGCGAGCCCTGCTGCTTGGTTGAGCGCGACGCTCACCGGTCCTCCGAAGGCGCCGTCCTCGGAGATGTAGGTGACGGAGATGAGGAGTCTCACGCTTCTAGCTCCTCTTCGCTGAAGCGGATACCGACGATTCGAGCTGGTCGTCCTTCCGCGATCGAGTTGGCGGGGACGTGTCCCTCAACGAGGCTCATGGGTTTGATGAGGCTCGAGGTACCGATGACAGCGCCGCCGACGACCATGCAACGCGAGGTCACCCAGACGCCGGGTTCGATGACGATGGGTCTGGTGATCAGACTCATGTCGCGCCGGTGCGCGTGGCTCCCGGTCGTGAGGAACGTCTCCTGGGATATCACTACATCGTTGCCGATGTGGATGTGGTCCTGGTTGTGGAACCAGACACCTTCCCCGATCCAACTGTCGGGACCGATGTGGAGCTTCCAAGGAAACCGCACTCGTGTCCTGGGTCGGAAGATCACTCCGTCGCCGATCTCGGCCCCGAAGGCCCGGAGAACTTTCACTCGGACTTGGGACGAGATCTGCCAGGGATTGGTCACGAAGAGCAGTTCCGCGACCCCCCACGCGTAGACAGCCAACTTCGAGCGGCCCCACGTGCTTCGCTCTCCTGGCGCAGCCTTGAGCTTGATGACGCGCACGACGTCCCCTGCCATGAGTCCCGGATTTCCCTCTGGATGCGAGGAGCGACCTCGTCTCGTCACATCCTAGGGCGACCAGATCTCGTCTTCATGCTTTGCAGCAGCGAGTTGATCGCGTCGGTGTACCGGTCCACCATGCCCGCCAGGGCGAAGGCCGGACTCTTGGCGGCGACTGCGGAGGCGAGCCGATCTGCGGCCTCTGGATGGTCAGCCAGCGAGGTCATAGCCTCCGCGAGCGCCGCCGGTTCTGGTGCACACACCAGGCAGTCCGTTCCCGGGTCGAGGTAGTCGAACTCCGGTCCGTGCCGAGTCCCTCGCGTCGTGATGATCGGGAGCGCCATGGCCATGCTTTCGACCGCCACCAGACCGACCCGGCCAGGGTTGAGGAGGGCGACGGCAACCCGCGCGATGTCCGCCTTCGCCGCGGCTTCGACGTACCCGAGCATCCGGACCTGGCCGCGGTCGCGCGAGCGCTTGAACTCGGGCTCGAGCTCACCTCGGCCGCCTACCAGCAACTGGACTGACGGACGCGTCTGCCAAAGGAGATCGAGCGCTGCGACAACGAGATCGACGCGCTTGCTCTCGTCGATGCCTCCGATCATCGCGAACACTGGCCCGCGACCCAGCTTGAGACGCTCGCGAATGGATAGCGGGTCGATCGAGCGTCGCTGCTCGATCGCATGACTCAGATCCGTTGTGTCGACAGTGTTCTTGAGGTTGGTCACTCTGTCCGCGGGGACCCCCCAACGGCGAGCGAGCGTCGTACCTCGCTCTGTGTAGGCGAGCACCCGGGATGACGAGCGCGCCTGCCACCGCCGGAGTGCGCGGGCAAGTGCGGTGTCCGGTTGGACGAAGGCGTCCACGTGACCCCACACCGCGACGGGTCGCCGACGTTGCATCAGCGCCCCGTACGTGGTGAAAGACCCGGCAGCGAGCTCGGCGACGATGACATCTGCGTCGCGCCACGCGCTCCGTCCCCAACCGAAGCGGAAGTGAATCGGTCCCATCTTCAGGGAGGTTGTGCGCACGAGACGTTCTTGAACCCCCTCCAGGGAGGCGCTGTCATGCCGGTCTGCCTGCGACCCGGTGGGTTCACCGCTTGCGATCACCAACTCGTGTCCCTGCTCTAGAAGGCGCGTCGCGAGTTCGGTGAAGAGCGGAACTCGGTACGACGGGACGTACGGCTGCATGATCAGGACTCGCGCCATTGCGAACCTTCTTTCGAGTTGACAAGGCACAGGGTAGCCGGACACAGCAGGCGTCCTGAAGTGTCTCTCGATTCGACATCGTGCTTTCCACGCGAGATCGAAGCCGCGCGACTGTTATGTTCACCCGGTGACGAGTCCCCTGTCGGTTCTGCTGATCGGCATCAACTTCGCCCCGGAGACCACCGGGATCGCGCCGTACTCGACTGGCCTCACAGAGGACCTGGTGCGTCGTGGAGGACGCGTCCGGGTGCTCACGGCGCATGCGCATTACCCGCAGTGGCGGTTCGACGGAGCCCCCGGGCGTCACACACGTGAGGAAAGTGCGGGCGTTCGCATCGAGCGTTTTCGGCACCGTTTGCCGTCGAAGCCCGGCGGGCTAGCTCGGGCGCTCTCCGAGGTCTCTTTCGGGATCGTCACGAGTACGACCCGCTTCGGGCGACCCGACGTATTGGTCCTCGTGTCGCCGGCTTTGTTGTCGAGCGCGATCAGCTTCGTCCGCTCGCGGCTGTTCACCCGGGTGCCCGTGGTCATCTGGGTTCAGGACTTGTATTCGTTGGGCCTCGATGAGCTCGGTGAGCGTCCCGGGTTGATGGCGCGAGCGGTCGCGCGGCTCGAAGGGTGGCTCCTTCGACGGGCCGACGGCGTCGTTGTCATCCATGAGCGATTCCGAGACACAGTGGTGGAGCGGATGAACGTCCTGCCCAGCAAGGTCACCGTTGTCCGGAACTGGTCACACCTCGAGGAGATCGAGGTTGTCGACCGTGTCTCGTCGCGCAAGGAACTCGGGTGGGCCGACGACGACATCATCGTCCTTCACGCGGGGAACATGGGCGTCAAGCAAGGGCTTGAGAACGTTGTGGAGGCCGCGCGGCTCGCCTCTGAGCAAGGCAGTCGTGTTCGCTTCGTCCTGCTGGGCGACGGGAACCAGCGCACGATGCTCGAGCAGGCGGCGACGGGCGTCGAAGCACTACGGATGCTTCCGTCACTGTCGGACGACGCCTTTCGCCGTGCGCTGGCTGCCGCCGATGTCCTCCTCGTGAACGAGAGGCCCGGGGTTGCCGGTATGGCAGTCCCCAGCAAGCTCACGTCGTACTTCAGCACCGGCCTTCCGGTGATTGCGGCAACTGACCCTGGCAGCGTCACCGAGAGCGAGATCCTCCTTTCCGGAGGCGGAACTTCTGTGCCTGCGGGTGATCCTCAGGCACTACTGTCAGCAGCGGAGATGCTCGGTGGGGACAGCCTTCGCTCTGTGGAGATGGGCCGATCAGGTCGGCGTTTCCGAGACGAGCGCTTGTCGAGCCGCGCATCATTCGACACATATGCTCAACTGCTGCAGGGGTTGGCGCAGGGGCGTCGGACGGACACATCCACGGGATCGGGGAACGATTGACCAAGCGCGCGCTCATCACGGGCATCACCGGGCAGGACGGTTCGTACCTGGCCGAGCTGTTGCTCCGGAAGGGGTACGAGGTGCACGGACTCATCCGTCGTGCGTCCACGTTCAACACCTCGCGGATCGACCACCTGTACGTGGACCCGCACAACCCCGACGCCAAGCTGTTCCTGCATTACGGAGACCTCGGCGACGGCGCGCGGCTCGTCAGCCTCCTCAGCGAGCTGAAGCCCGACGAGGTCTACAACCTCGCGGCGCAGTCACACGTGCGGGTGTCGTTCGACGAGCCGGAGCACACCGGTGACGTGACCGGTGTCGGCACGATGCGCATGCTCGAGGCCGTCCGCGTGTCCGGTATCCACACGCGCTTCTACCAGGCGTCCTCCTCCGAGATGTTCGGCGCGACACCGCCGCCGCAGAACGAGGAGACGCCGTTCTGGCCGCGTTCTCCGTACGGCGCCGCGAAGGTCTACAGCTACTGGGTGACCCGGAACTACCGCGAGGCCTACGGGATGTTCGCGGTGAACGGCATCCTGTTCAACCACGAGTCACCGCGTCGTGGTGAGACGTTCGTCACCCGCAAGATCACCCGTGCGGTCGCTCGGATCAAGGCCGGCCTCGAGGACCACGTGTACCTCGGCAACCTCGACTCCGTCCGCGACTGGGGGTACGCCGCCGAGTACGTCGAGGGCATGTGGCGGATGCTGCAGGTCGACGAGCCGGATGACTTCGTGCTGGCGACCGGCGGCGACTTCACGGTCAAGGACTTCCTCACCACGGCGTTCTCGCACGCCGGGCTGAACTGGGAAGACCACGTTCGGTTCGACGAGCGCTACCTGCGGCCGAGCGAGGTGGACGCGCTCGTCGGCGACGCCTCGAAGGCCAAGGAGAAGCTCGGTTGGGAGGCGACGGTCGACACCGCCGAGCTGGCGAGGATCATGGTCGACGCCGACATCTCCGCCCTCGAGCACGAAGGCCGTCCCTGGATCGACACCGTCCGTCTCGAGAGCTGGGGTTCCTGATGACCACGACCGACTTCACCCCCGGTCCGATCGATCGAGCTGACCGCGTCTACGTCGCGGGACACCGCGGCCTGGTGGGTTCGGCGGTCTGGCGCAGGCTCGAGTCGGAGGGCTTCACCGACGTGGTCGGGCGGACCTCGTCCGAGCTCGACCTGAAGGACCGCGGCGCGGTCTTCGCCTTCTTCGCAGACCAGAAGCCGAAGCACGTCGTGCTCGCCGCCGCCAAGGTGGGCGGGATCATGGCGAACAACACCTACCCGCACGATTTCCTGAGCGAGAACCTGCAGATCCAGGTCAACGTGATGGATGCCGCCGTGGAGCACGGTGTCGAACGGCTCGTGTTCCTCGGCTCGTCCTGCATCTACCCGAAGATGGCCGAGCAGCCGATCCACGAGGACGCATTGCTCACGGGCCACCTCGAGCCGACGAACGACGCCTACGCCATCGCCAAGATCGCCGGCATCCTGCAGGTGCAGGCCGTCCGTCGGCAGTTCGGCCGTCCGTGGATCTCGGCGATGCCGACCAACCTCTACGGCCCGGGCGACAACTTCTCGCCGACCGGGTCCCACGTCTTGCCGGCGCTCATCCGCCGGTACGACGAAGCCGCTCGCAGCGGCGCACGGACCGTTGAGAACTGGGGGACCGGGGCGCCCCGTCGTGAGTTCCTGCACGTCGACGACATGGCGGCAGCGGTGTTCCACCTGATGGAGCACTATGACGGTCCTGACCAGGTCAACGTCGGCACCGGGTCGGACGTCACGATCAAGGAGATCGCCGAGACGATCGGCAAGATCGTCGGGTTTGGGGGCGAGACGGTCTGGGACACCACCAAGCCGGACGGCACCCCGCAGAAGCTGCTCGACGTGTCGAAGCTGGCGGACGCTGGATGGACGGCGCAGATCGGCCTCGAGGACGGGCTCCGCACCACGATCGACTGGTACCGCGAACACGCGGACTCCGTCCGTCAGTGACGGGTGTCGGGCGCGCGGAACCGTAGGATCGCCTCATGTCCGACCAGCCCGAGTCGCGACGCACTGCAGTACGCCGGGGGTCCAGGGCCCGGATCGTCCTGTGGGTCGTCCTCGCCCTTGTCCTGCTGCTGATCCTCGCCGTCGCCTGGGTCGGTGTCCGCGGCATGCTCGCAAAGGGGCACCTGGAGCGGGCTGTCGGGGACGTAGACACCCTTCGGTCGCAGCTGACCGGCGGTGACACCGCCGCCGCCCAGAAGACGGCGAGGCACCTCGAAGACGAGGCAGCGTCGGCTCGATCACTGACCGGCGACCCCGTCTGGGGCGCGGCACAGTCAGTACCCTTCTTCGGGACCAACCTGCGGGCCGTGCGGGACGTCTCGGTGATCGTCGACGACGTCGCCAGCGACGCCGTCAGTCCTGTCGCCGGCGTCATCGGAGGGCTCGGGTCGGATTCGTTCGCGCCGAAGGACGGCAAAATCGACCTCCAGCCGATCGAGGACGCGCAGCCGGCCATCGCCCAGGCCACGCAGACACTCCAGCAGGCACGTGCCGACGCGGCGCGGATCGACACCAGTGGAACGCTGTCGCCGGTCACCACCGCCGTGGGACAGCTGCGGAACGCGCTGTCGTCAGCGTCCGAGCAGGCGGTCGCGGCGAACCGCATCGTGCAGCTTGCACCGGCCATGCTCGGTCACGACGGGGACCGGAACTACCTGCTGCTGTTCCAGAACAACGCCGAGTTGCGCGCGGGCGGGGGCATCCCCGGTGCAGTGGCGCTCCTGCAGGCGAAGGACGGAGCAATCAGCTTAGGCAGCCAAGCGTCCGGGTCGTCCTTCGGGCCGTACGACAAGCCGGTGCTGCCGCTGACCGACGACACGCGGGGACTCTACGGGGACATCACGGGCGAGTACATGCAGGACGTCACCCTCACACCGCGCTTCGACGTGTCGGCGAAGCTCGCCCGGGAGATGTGGAAGCAGCGGTTCGGGCAGCAGGTCGACGGCGTGCTCGCCATGGATCCTGTGACGCTGAGCTACCTGCTCAGGGCGACCGGCCCCGTGCAGCTGCCGACCGGCGACACCATGACCGCGGACAATGCCGTCCAGCTGCTGCTGAGCGACGTGTACGCCAAGTACCCCGACCCGGTCGTGCAAGACGCGTTCTTCGCGTCCGCCGCCAGCGCGGTGTTCGACAAGGTCGCGTCGGGCGGGTTCGACACGAAGGCCTTCGTGTCTGCGCTGACCCAGAGCTCCAATGAGGGCCGCCTTCGCCTTTGGAGCGCCGACAAGGCGGAGCAGGGCCGGATCAGTGGGACACCGGTCGCCGGAGAGCTGCCGAGGGCGACCACAGACTCGAGCCAGTTCGCCGTCTACCTGAACGACGGCACCGGCTCGAAGATGGACTACTACCTCGAGAAGCGCGTCTCGGTCGGCAGTTCGGTGTGCCGGAAGGACGGGCGACCGACGTCGGTCGTCCAGATCACCATCAAGAACACGGCACCGGCCGACGCGGCGACCAGCCTGCCCGCGTACGTCACCGGCGGCGGGAACTTCGGCGTGGAGCCCGGCAAGATCAAGACGCTCCTTGCCGCGTACGCACCCGAGAACGCGATCTTCCTCGGTGCCACGAAGGACGGCAAGACGACGGCAGTGCAGACGGCGACCGACGGCGGGCACCCCGTGGCCCAGCTGCAGACCCTTCTCGCCCCCGGCGAGAGCCTGACCTACCGTGTCGCGTTCCTGGGCGATGCGAAGTACGCGAAGGCAGCGGTGCAGGCGAGCTCGACTCCTGGCGTCCGCCAGACCGAGACGAAGCCGCTCACGTTCGACTGCGAGCAGCCGCTCGCCGCCGGCTGACAACGGAAGCTCCGCAAAGCGAACCGAGAGGGTGCCCCCACTCCGAGGGGCAACGGGCTCACCTGTCCGGGTGCAAAGGTCCTTCATTGGACGCACAGCGTGCTCCAGTTCGCCCTATTAGGGCCTCCCACCTGGGGTTTCTGATGCGTGAAGCCTCGATCGGCCGACGGTAGGGTCGTGCGACGGGCAGGTGACGTGGATGAACACACGTCGACCAATGAACAAAATCCACGTGATCTGGTATCAAGCTGGGAAACTCCGCTAGATTGAGACAACTTCGCCATAACAACCGCCATTTCTGTGGCTGGGGGTCAACCACCGGCGAACAGCGGGCTCTGGGTGTCAGGGTCTGGATTTTCAGATCTTTAGGGGAACCATTCATGAAGAAGCTCATCGCAGCGGTGGTGCTGGCTGGCGCCGCACTGCTCGCCACTCCGGCCGTCGCCAACGCCGCCGGTTACACGCCTGACTCCGACGTCTCCGTCTCCGGCTCCGCCGTCGCCGGTGGCACCGCTTCGGTGAACTTCACCGAGGGCGCGTTCCAGGACAACGAGACCGTCAACGTCCAGGTCACCGGTGCCGGTGCGGTCACGCTCGGCGCGCTGCCGACCACGACCGTCTCGAAGACCTACACGGCCGCTTCGGATGGCTCGCTCGACGTCAACGTCACGTTCCCCCAGGGCGCCTCGGGCACCTACAACCTGACCGCCACCGGCGCCACCTCGGGCGTCGTCGGCTTCGCGGCCTTCACCGTCGCCCCGGCTGACGCTGCTGCGGTTCCCGCAGCTGGCGCCGGTGCTGGCAACGGCACCGACGGCACGCTGGCCTTCACGGGTTCGACCGTCTCCGCCCTGGCCCTCTGGGTCGCCGGCGGCGCAGTCGTCCTCGGTGGTGGCCTCCTGCTGGTCCGCGGCTCGGTCCGCCGCCAGCGCGAGTCCGTCTGAGTCTCGACGCACTGAACGAAGCCCCCGGAGCATCTGCTCCGGGGGCTTCGTCGTGTCCGGAGATCGTCCTCAGCGACGCCGGGCCGCACGGCTGAGCAGCAGCACACCCACCACGGCCCCCAGGAGCGCCCCCACGCCGTTCGCGACGACGTCGTCGATGGTCGCGGTGCGGGCGGGCAGGAACAGCGCCTGACCGGTCTCGATGCACGTGCTGACGACGAGCCCCGCGGCGATGGCGGCCCACCACCACCGCGCCCCGGCGAGCAGCACCACGAGCAGGCCGAGCGGCACGAAGTAGACCACGTTCGCCAGGGACTCCACGGTGGCGTAGTCGATGCGCTCCGGCAGGCCGTGGCGGTGCGCGGCTGCGAGGACACGGGTGAGCCAGGGGGCCCCTGCGGCGTCGACGGGGGAGCCCCAGAACCCGACGAGCGCCAGGGCGACGCCGTAGGCGATCGCCAGCCCCGTCGCGAAGCGGCGGCTGCGCCAGGTGGCCGGGGCGCGGTCGTCGACGCGGGGCTTGTCGGAGGTCACGTGCCGACGCTAGCGAGTCGCGCCTCCAGGCAGGTGTCCGCACCATCTCGTCCCCCGATCCCGGCGATCCGGAAAACGAGTACCCCGATCCTGGCGCTGTACCCCGGAAGTGCGACGCACCTGCCCGGAAATCCGGGGCTGCCCGATGGGTGGCATTGACGAAACCCGTGAATCGACGGGCCTGGCTGGCGATCCCCTCGGCACTTCTCGTAGCGTTCTGGTGTCAGCAGATGTACCCCGGATCGTGAAGGAGAGCGACATGAGC
This sequence comes from Curtobacterium sp. MCLR17_043, assembly GCF_003224215.1. Classification (NCBI taxonomy): domain Bacteria; kingdom Bacillati; phylum Actinomycetota; class Actinomycetes; order Micrococcales; family Microbacteriaceae; genus Curtobacterium; species Curtobacterium sp. MCLR17_043. Next base: position 70,230 of record NZ_QKLH01000007.1, read on the forward strand.
ATCACCGTGAACAACGCGACGCAGGCCGAGGTCACCCTCGACACCGACACCGTGGACACCATCGCGATCCTCGAGGCCGATGCAGCCCTCTCCTCGCGCCCCAAGCGCGCCAAGGTCACCTGGGTGCAGGAAGACCAGGGCGAGTGGATCGCCGGCTACGGCGGGTACTTCGGCGGCAGCGTCGACAAGCGCGACGACCGTTACGTGGCCTCCGACACCTTCGGGCTCGTCGTGGGCGAGTTCAACTCCCTCGAAGAGGCACAGACCAAGCTCGAGGACCAGCTGCACGTCATGCTCCCGCCGGTCATCCGGCCGGTCGAGTGACGACGACGGACACCAGCCCCACCGGCGTCGAGCGCGACGCCCGCACCACCCGGAACCACCGGCACCACCCAGTACGCAGCACAGCACGAAGGAGCAGCACCATGAGCACGACCGTCGCCCACCGCCAGCAGGCCGAGGTGACCCTGGACACCCAGACGATCGAGGTCATCGCCGAGATCGAGGCCCAGGTCGTGGCTCCCGTGCAGGCAGCCCCTGTCCGCATCTCGTGGGCCCAGGCCGACACCGGCCTGTGGGTCGCGAACTACGGCGGCTACTACGGCGGCACCGTCGACCGTCAGGGCACCCACTTCTTCGTCTCCGACACCTTCGGTGAGTACGTCGGGGACTTCCGGTCCCTCGACGAAGCGAAGGCGCGTCTGTCCGAGCGCCTGCACGTGCTGCTGCCGGACGTGATCCGTCCGACCGCGTGATCCACTGCTGATCGCTCGCTGATCCTCGAACCCCCGCCGGCCTGCTGGCGGGGGTTCTTCCGTGCGCCCGGGGCGCGAACGGGGCGCGAACGGGTCGCGACGACGGGCCGTGGCGCTTCGTGGCGTGCCGGATCGCCGCGTACCCCCTGAACGAGTGGTCCCCCCTATTGGGGACCCGGATTGTCCCCATCCGAACACGAGGAACTGCCAGGATCAACCTGGCGCCAACGACCGTTCTCCCTGATCCTCCGGTCGGTCTCGGTGCCCGCATCGTCTCGACCCGAAAGTGATCATGCAGCGTACGAACTCGGGCACCGCTGTGCCCAGAAGCCGTCCCGGCCTGCGCGCCGTCGCCATGCTCGGCGCCGCGCTCCTCGCCGGCGTCGGTCTGACCCAGGCCGTCGTGGCCGACCCCGCCGCCGCAGCCGGCGCGCTCGCCTGCGACCAGAACACGCTGTACGGCATCAACACCGCCGCGAACCAGCTCGCCGCCATCGACGCCACCACCGGTGCCGTCACGAACGTCACGAGCATGGCGCCGGGCGACAACGCCCTCGCGGTCGCCCGCAACGGTGTCGCCGCGTACGCGTCGATCAACAACGGCAACACGATCACCGGGTACAACGCGGTGAGCGATGCGCGGATCGCCGACGTGACCGACGCGGACCCGAACGGCAGTCACCAGCTGCTCCGTGGTGCGATCAACCCGGCGACCGGCATCTACTACTACGCGAGCGGCGCGAACCCCGCGTACCTCGGTGCGTACGACACGAAGACCGGCGCGAAGATCGGCCAGGTCGGCACCATCGGCAACCTGCTCACCAACAAGAACGGTGACATGGCGTTCAGCACCCGCGGGCTGCTGTTCGTCGTCACCGGCAACGAGATCCGTCGTGTCGACACCGAGACGGTCCCGACGACCGCGGGCACCACGGCTCTGACCACCTCGAAGGTCGCGACCCTGCCGATCGACGCGAGCACGAGCGGCAGCCCCGGCATCGCGTTCTCGTCCGACGGCTACCTGTTCGCCTCGGTCGGCTCGACCATGTACAAGATCGATCCGGGTTCGGGCGCGCAGGTCAGCACGTTCACGATCGCGAACGGCTACTCGCCGAGCGACCTGGCGTCCTGCAACTACGCCAACACCCTGGCGGCGCAGTCGAGCGTCGACCAGCGGTGGAGTCCGTCCGACCAGTTCGGTCTGGCGGTGACCGGTGGCGGCGTCTCGACCGGCAACACGGCGACCACCAACGGGACGGCCGCCGGCACCCAGCCCCAGAAGGCGGGCGCGGTCCTGTCGACCCCGAACAAGACCTACACGGCCCGCCAGACGGCGGTGGGTACCACCGACCCGTCGAACTACACGACCACCTGGAAGGCCGTGAACCTGAACAGCGACGCGGTCGTCGCCAGCGGCACCGGCACCACGGGGACGTTCACGTTCCCGGCAGCCACCACCGCGGACGGCACGGACGTCCTGGTCACCTTCACGAACACGTTGAAGGCCACGCACGTCCGCACCAGCAGCGACACCGCCACGACCCCCACCGGCACGGCGCTGTCGGTGCCGGCTGCCTCGGGCGTGCTCGCGAACGACCAGGGGACCGGCCTGTCCGTGGTCTCGAACACCACGCCGGCGCACGGCACCGCCACGGTCGCCGCCGACGGCTCGTACACGTACACCCCGGCCGGCGGGTTCTCCGGCTCGGACACGTTCCAGTACACGGCGAAGGACTCCTCCGGGCAGACCTCGACCAGCACCGTGACCGTCACCGTCGCACCGAAGGGCTCCGACGACGCGTACAGCGTGCACGCGGGCACCGTGCTCAAGGTGAACGCCGCGGACGGCGTCCTGACGAACGACCGCGGGTCGGACCTGACCCTCACCGGCAACGGCCAGCCGTCGCACGGTCTGGTGAAGATCGGCCCCGACGGATCGTTCTCCTACGGCGCCGACAAGGGGTACTCCGGCCCGGACTCGTTCACGTACACGGCGGAGGACGGCTCCGGCGCGACCGTCACCGCGACCGTGCGGCTCACCATGCTGCCCACCGCGACGGCCGACGCCGTCACCGCGACGGCCGGGTCGACGACGACCGGCAACGTGCTCGCGAACGACCTGGGCACCGGCCTGACGGTCACCGGCAGCAGCGCCCCCGCGCACGGCTCGGCGACGGTGCGTCCCGACGGCACGTACTCGTACACCCCGGCAACCGGGTTCTCCGGCACCGACTCCTTCACGTACACCGTGACCGACGGCAGCGGCGGGACCGACACCGTCACGGTGACCGTGCAGGTCGCCCCGGCCGCGCAGGACGACACCGTCAAGGTCGCGGCGGGCGGCACCGCCACGGCCGGCACCCGGGCGACCGGCGTGCTCGGCAACGACTCCGGTACCGAACTCACCGTGGCGTCGAACACGTCCCCCTCGCACGGTGCGCTGACGCTCGACAAGGCCACCGGCGCGTTCACGTACACGCCGGCCGAGGGCTACTCCGGCCCCGACGCGTTCACGTACACGGCGGTCGACGGCTCCGGTTCGCCGAGCACCGCGACCGTCACCATCACGGTCAACCCGACCATCGGCGCCGACGCCGCGTCGACGGACTCCGGCAGCCCGGTGACGATCGACGTGCAGGCCAACGACCGTGGCTCGGACCTCGAGACCACGATCGTCACCGGTCCGTCCCACGGCACGGCCGTCGTCGCAGCGGACGGCTCGGTCGAGTACACGCCGACCGCCGGAGCGTCCGGCACCGACTCGTTCACCTACACGGTGACCGACGGCAGCGGCGTCACCACCGGTGCGGCGACCGTCACGATCTCCGTGCGACCCGTCGCGACCGCCGACACGGTGTCGACCCGGGCCGACCAGGCGCTGACCATCGATGCCGCCACCCTGACCGGCAACGACCGGGGCACGGGGCTGACCGTGACCGATGTGACCCCGGGCGGGGCCGCCGGTAGCGGCACCGGCAACAGCACCGGCGAGACGGGCACCGGCAGCGGCGCCGGCGAGACCGGCGCCGCCCGCGGCACCGTCACCCTCGACCGTGCCACCGGCCGCGTCGTCTACACCCCGGCCGACGGCTTCTCGGGCACGGACACCTTCACCTACACGGTGGTCGACGGAGCAGGCCGCTCCACGACCGGCACGGTCACGGTCGTCGTCGGTCCCCGCGCCACGGCCGACACCGCCACCGCCACCGCCGGCTCGACGCTGACCGTCGCGAAGGGCGACGGCGTGCTCGCGAACGACCGGGGCACCGGCCTGACCGCGGCCGTCGACCAGCAGCCCGCACACGGCACGGTCGAGCTCGCGGCGAACGGTTCGTACACGTACACGCCGAAGGGCGGCTTCTCGGGCACGGACACCTTCACCTACACGGCGACGGACCCCGCCGGCCGCACCACCACCGGCACCGTGACGGTCACGGTCCGCCCCGGCACGGAGCCCGACACCGTCACCGTCGCGGCGGGCGGCAGCACCACGGTCACCTCCGGCGCCCTGACGGGCAACGACCACGGCACCGGCCTGACGGTCGTGTCCGTCACCGACGGCAAGAACGGCACCGCGACCCGCAACGACGACGGCACGATCACGTACACGCCGAAGGACGGCTTCTCCGGCACGGACACCGTCACCTACACGGTGACGGACCCGTCGGGCGCCACGAACACCGGCATCGTGACGGTCACCGTCAGCCCGGTCGCCGGCGGCGGATCGACCTCGGCTGAGGCCGACGCCACCACCACCGTGCCGGCCGGCACCGGACTGCTCGACGGTGCGAAGGGCACCGACCTGGCGGTCACCGACCACACCAAGCCCTCGCACGGTGACGTGACGGTCGACGAGGACGGCTCGTACACGTACAAGCCCGAGCCGGGCTACTCCGGCCCGGACGGGTTCGACTACACGGTCACCGACGGCTCCGGCGGGACGACCACGGGCACCGTGACGATCGTCGTCGCCCCGAAGGCCGCCGCGGACACCGCGACGACGAGCGCCGCGACCCCGGTCGACGTCGCCGTCACCGGCAACGACTCGGGCACGAAGCTCGCCGTCACCGCGGTCTCGAAGCCCGGCCACGGCACCGCGACGATCACGGGCAGCACGACGCCCGGCGGCACCGGCGGCGGCGCAACCGGCCCGACCGGAGCCAGCTCGGTCACGTACGCGCCCGCCGACGGGTTCTCCGGCACGGACACGTTCACCTACACGGTGACCGACCCGACCGGCGGCACCGCGACGGCGACCGTCACCGTGACCGTCACGCCGACCGCGGTCGCCGACGCCCTGCGCACCGCGGCGAACACCGCGCTGCCGATCAGCGGCGCGACCCTGACCGGCAACGACCGCGGCACCGGTCTCGCCGTCACCGCGCACGGCCGCGCCGAGCACGGCGCCGTGACCGAGGGCACCGAGCCCGGCGCGCTCGTCTACACCCCGGCGAAGGGCTTCTCCGGCGCGGACACGTTCGAGTACACGGCGACCGACGGCGCCGGACGGACCTCGACCGCGACGGTCACGGTCGTCGTCGGCGTCGCCGCGGTCGACCACTGGCACACCATGTCGACCAACCGCAGCATGCGCATGACCGCCGACAAGGGCGTGCTGGTCGGTGACTCCGGTCGTGGGCTCTGGGCCGCCATGGAGACGAAGCCGTTCTACGGCACACTCTCGCTCGAGAAGGACGGCTCGTACGTCTACACGCCCACGTCGAACTGGTCCGGCCGTGACTGGTTCACCTACTCGGCCAACGACGCCGACGGCACCGCGGCGTTCGCGCGCGTCATCATCGACGTCGCCCCCGCCGCGAAGGACGACAAGGCCACGACCACGGCCGGCAAGACGGTCCGGGTCGCGGGCCACGGCGTGCTCGGCAACGACCACGGTGACGCCCTGACGGTCGTCGCGGTGGGTCAGGCCCGTCACGGCGCGGCCTCCATCGCCGCCGACGGCACGTTCGTCTACACCCCGGCGAAGGGCTTCTCGGGCACCGACACCGTCACGTACCGTGCGCAGGACTCGATGGAGCAGCAGGTCGACGCCACCGTCACGATCACGGTCGGCATCGCCGCGGCGGACGACTCCGGGCACACCGTGTCCGGCACGCCCGTCACCCGCGACGCCCGCCACGGCCTGCTCGCCGACGACCAGGGCACCGGCCTCACCGCCGCCCCGGCCCGGAAGCCCGCCCACGGCACCGTGACGATCCAGCGGAACGGCGCGTACGTCTACACGCCGGCCGCCGGCTTCACCGGCACGGACACCTTCACCTACACGGTGACGGACGCCTCCGGGCAGACGGCCACCGCCACCGCGACCATGACCGTGGTCGCCGCGGCGGTCGCCACCGACGACTCCGCCACCGGGATCGTCGGACACCGGGTCGTCGTGGATCCGCTCGACAACGACTCCGCCACCGGCGGCGCCACCTTCGAGCCGGGCACGCTGCACCTGCTCCACCCCGAGTCCGGCACACCGACCGACCGCGTGGTCGTCGCCGACCAGGGCACGTGGACCATCCGCGACGGCCGCGTCGTCTTCACCCCACGGGAAGGCTTCGCCGGAACCACCTTCGTCGGTTACGAGGTCAGTGACAGCGCCGGACAGACGGTCAGCGCGACCGTCACGGTCCGGTTCCCGACCGGGCTCGCCGCGATCGTCCACGGCACCGAGCTCGCCTTCACGGGCGCGACCGGGCTGGTCGGCCTCGGGCTCGCGGCACTCGCGCTCATGCTGGCGGGCGTGCTCCTGGTGACCCGACGACGGATCGCGGTCCGCGTCGCGCCGGGCATCCGCCGCAGCGCACGTCCGTAACAGGGCGCCGGACTGGAGGCCCGGATCACCGCAGCAGACCCGCTGCGGTGATCCGGGCCTCCTGTCCGCGCGCCGGGCGCGACCGCCTACGCGACGGGCGCGATGAGCTGCGGTCCGTCGTTCCGCACGCTGTTCACCGTGCGGGAGACCTCGTACTGCGCAAGGCCCGCGGCCACCGCCAGCGACTCGTGGTCGAGCAGGGCGAGCAGGTCGTCTGACCGGAGGTCGCCGCCGAGCCAGTCGTCGTAGCCGTCGGGCGTCAGGAACGCCGGCATTCGGTCGTGGACCTCGCCCGGGGCGACGTGGGCGTCACGGGTGATGATCGCGAGCGACAGACGCCACTTGTCCGGGTCGCCCTCGGGCTTCGTGGGGTCGGGCCAGGCACTCACGACGCCGGCCATCGCCAGGGCGCCGCCGGGTTCGTGCACGAAGTGGGGTTCCTTGCCGTCCTCGCGCACCACCCACTCGTAGTAGCCCTGCGCCGGCACGATGCAGCGGTTGGTGGCGAAGGCGCGCTTGAACATGCCGCTCGTCGCGACCGTCTCGATGCGGGCGTTGATCGGCTTCGGGCGCTGCTTCTGGAAGTCCTTCGCCCAGCTCGGCACGAAGCCCCAGCTGATCTGCGGCAGTTCCCGTTCGCCGTGCCGCTGGCGGACGGCGTACACGGGGTCGGTCGGGGCGACGTTCCAGCTCGGGGCGAGGCCGGGGTGCACCTCGCCGGTGTCCTCGTCGACGTGCTCGGTCCGGGCGGCGAGCTCGCCCATGAGCTCGGGCAACAGATCGGCCGTGGTGTCGGAGACGACGAACCTTCCACACATGCCCCCAGTGTGCCCGTCGCCGCCGACAGTGGTGCGCGTCGGGGTGCGCCTCGGGCTCGTCGGTTCGCCCAGTGAGCAGTAGACGTCGGGTGCGGCTGCGCGACTCGACGTCTTCCGCTCACTCGATCGGGCGTGCGGGGGTCTCGGGTGCGGGGTCGAGGGACTCGGCGGCCAGGCAGGCTCGTTCGGAGCGGCCGAGGCGGACGACGTACTCCGACAGCCCGATTGCGTAGCCCGCGATCCAGAGCACGTGAAACCAGCTGGCGGGCCCGAGGACGAACGCCCCGAGGACGGCGACGAGCCCCGAACCGAGCAACGGTGTGACGCGGGCGAGCATGCCGATCAGCCCCCGCCGAAGCAGGACCGTGTCGGTGCGGACGATCTCGCGGTGCTCCGGCAGGACCGGCACGGGTCGACGCTGCACGTACAGCTGCGTGGCACCCCGCGCGGCGAGCTGCCACGAGGGCCGCACCTGCCGACCGTTGATCGTGGTCGAGGGGTCCGGCGGCTGCCACGTCGGGATGCACGCGAAGGTGAGCAGTCCGACGCCGAGCGCCAGCAGCACCATCGCGACCACGCTGCGGACCGGAGTGGTCCCCGTCCAGTCGACCCGGGCCTCCAGGACGGCCATGCCGACCAGCGCGACGACCGCCGCGATGCCGGACCACAGAGCAGCACGACGGACGCGTGCCGGATCCAGCACGTCCGTGACGTGCCGGCGGAAGACCTGCCAGCCGAGCGTGAACACGGGTCATTCCTCCGGCAGGGCGAGCTTGCTGCCGCTCCGTGCGCCGGGACGGCCTCGGGGTGGCAGGGGCGGAGGGACCGGCGGGAGCGCTTCGGCCTCGACGCGGAGCTGCTCCTGGCGTCCGAGGGTGCGCAGTCCTCCGATCCCGGTGACGGCGCCGCTCAGGGGCACGACGAACCAGAAGGCGGACAGCCCGACGAGCCCGTCGCCGGCCGGCACGGTGGCGACGTTGACCACCACGGTCCCGACGAGTGCGAGGGCCCAGCCGCCGAGCAGCAGGAAGCCGCGGAACGCGCCGCGGACGATCAGGTCGCGGGTCTCGGGCATGCGGTCGAGGACGGCGTCGCGGTGTTCCGGCTCGACCGGAGGCGGATTGCGGCGGTAGTACCGGGCGACGGCCTCCTGGGTGCGCCATCCGATGCCGGGGATCGGCGGGACCGCCCACCCCTTCGGGCCGATCGGGACGAAGCACGAAACGATGCCGCCGACCCCGGCCGCGAACAGCGCCGATGCGACCAGCCACACCGCGAGGGGGACCGAACCGTCGTCGACGAGCAGCGCCAGCCCCTGGAACCCGATGAACGCGACCACCGTGACGACGGTGGCGACGACCACGACACGACGGCGGTACTGCGGCCCGATGAGTGCGGGGAACCGCTCCCGGAACACCTGCCACCCGATCTTGAACACTCATCATGTCTACCCTGTGCTGGTGCGGGGTGCCCGGACGGTCGATCGTCCTCTCGTTCGTGAGCAGAAGATGTCGGGTCCGGGCGGGGGACTCGACATCTTCTGCTCACGAAGCGACGCGCTCGCACACGCCGCCCCGCCGGCCCCGCGCCGCCCCCACCCGGACACGCCCGAGCGCCCTGCGCCCGGAGCCGCCGCACCCGCGACGTGGTGCTGCCGCTCAGGATTCGTCCAGGCGAGCACGGTGACCTCGGACCATGAGTCTCGACATCGTCTACACCGCCGCTGCCCACGCCACCGGAGGCGGCCGCGACGGGCACGTCCGCAGCGAGGACGACCGGCTCGACCTCGACACCCGTCCGCCCAAGGAGATGGGCGGCAGCGGCGAGGGCACGAACCCCGAGCAGCTCTTCGCCGCCGGGTACGCCGCGTGCTTCCTCGGTGCCCTGCACGCCGCCGGCAAGGAGCTCGAGGTCGACACCACCGGAGCCGAGGTCTCCGCCGAGGTCGGCATCGGCGGTACCGGCGACGGCGCCTTCGGTCTCGCCGTGGAACTCGACGTGTACGCCCCGAACGCCCCGCAGGAGCAGCGCCAGCGACTGGCCGAGCGTGCACACGAGATCTGCCCGTACTCGAACGCCACCCGCGGCAACATCACCGTCACGCTGTCCATCGTCGACTAGCGTTCGGCCGGTGGTCACCGACACGACGCGCTGCCCCTGCCTGAGCGGCAACCCCTACGGGGAGTGCTGCGGCCCCCTGCACGCCGGGGCCGTGGCGCCGACCGCGGAACGGCTCATGCGCTCCCGCTTCAGCGCCTTCGCGCTGGGCCTGCCGGAGTACCTGCTGCTCACCTGGCATCCGCGCACCCGCCCCGCGGGTCTCGAGTTGGACCCGACCCAGCGCTGGACCCGGTTGGACGTGCTGACGACCACCTCGGGAGGCCCGTTCGACTCCCACGGCACCGTCACGTTCCGCGCGTGGTGGCGATCCGACGACGACCGCGGCACGCTCGAGGAGACGAGCGACTTCGTCCGCGAGCAGGGGCGATGGTTCTACGTGGACGGCGTGGTCGCCTGACCCACGTCGTCGTCGTTGTCGTTGTCGTCGACGCCGGGGCTAGCTGCTGATGACGGCGGGCAGGTCGACCGCGGTGCGCATCGCCCGGCGGACCCCGGCCTCGTCGGGGAGCAGCTCGTCCTCGTCACCGGTCAGGAAGAACCGGATCTGCCCGATCGCCTGCTCGGTGAGCATGTCGAGGCCGTTCAGCACGCGGCCCCCGGCGTCGGTCCAGCGGCTGGCGACCACGGTGGGCCACGGTTCGTAGGCGACGTCGAACAGCACGGCGTCCGGCCCCGACGGACGGAACTCGAGCGGGTCGGCGGCACCACCCGGCAGCGTCGAGAGGACGAACCCGTGGTGCGTGCCGGCGACTTCGGTCAGGGGATGCACCTCGAGCGTCACCCCGAGCCGGACGGCCAGGTCGACCAGCGCGCGGGTCTTCGCGGTGTCGCGGACGAACACCCGGACGAGCGATGCCCCGAGCCGGACGGCAGCGGTCAGGGCGCTCGCCGCGGTGGCTCCGCCGCCCAGGATCGTGGCCTCGCCGGGCAGGTGTCCGAGTGCCTCGACCGGGCGGACGAGCCCCTGCACGTCGGTGTTCGCGCCGGCTCGGACGATCGTGGAGCCCTCGTGGCGGAACGCGACCGTGTTGGCGACCCCGAGCTCGTCGACGAGCGGGGTGGTGCGGTCGAGCAGCGGCAGCACCTCGCGCTTGAGCGGCATCGTGAGACTCAGCCCACGCCATTCCGGACCCAGCCCCGCGACGAACGCGGCGAGCTCGCCGGACGCGACCTCGTGCCTCCCGTAGGTGAAGGGCAGGTCGAGCGCATCGTAGGCCGCAGCGTGGAGCGTGGGCGAGAGCGAGTGCGCGATGGGGGAGCCGAGCACCGCGAGGTGCGTGCGGCCTGGATCGGTGAACGCCACGGTCACCCAGCCTAGCCAGCCGTTTTCCTGAGCACCCCGTTAGGTTAGGCTACCCTTCGTGAACCGTTCTCCCTTGCGTCTCCGACGCGTGCTCGCCGCAGCCGGCGCCGTCGTCGCAGCGTCCCTCGTCCTCGCCGGCTGCGCGTCCGGCTCCGGCTCCTCGACCGACTCGGCGTCGTCGGGGTCGTCCGACGCCGCGTTCCCGGTCTCGATCACGACCGGCCTCGGCACCACCACCATCGAGTCGGCACCGAAGCGCGTCGTCGCGCTCGGGTGGGGCGACGCCGAGACCGCGCTCGAGCTCGGTGTCCAGCCGGTCGGTGCGAGCGACTGGCTCGCGTTCGGCGGTGACGGTGTCGGTCCGTGGCTCAAGGGTGCGTACGACAAGTCCCCGAAGATCATCCAGACGCTCGAGCCGAGCTACGAGGACATCCTCAAGCTCAACCCCGACGTGATCCTCGACGTGAAGTCCTCGGGTGACAAGGAGCGGTACGACAAGCTCTCCGCGATCGCGCCGACCGTGGCGATCCCGAAGGGCGGCGCGAACTACCTCGCGTCGACCGAGCAGCAGACGACCATGATCGCGAAGGCGCTCGGCAAGGAGTCCGAGGGCAAGAAGCTGCTCTCCGGCCTCGACGACGCCTACGCCGCAGCACGCAAGGCGCACCCGGACTTCGAGGGCAAGACGGCCGTCGTCGGTGCCTACAGTTCCGAGGGCTTCGGGGCGTACGCCTCCACGGACAGCCGTTCGACCTTCATGCGGAACCTCGGCTTCGAGATCCCGAAGGCCATCGACGAGCAGGCCGGCAAGGAGTTCTCCGTGCACCTGTCCGACGAGAACCTCGACCTGCTCGACGCCGACCTGACGCTGATCCTGCCGATCTACGTCGATGCGTCGGAGGCCTCGTCGAACAAGCTGTTCCAGAAGGTGCCGTCGGTCGAGGCCGGACACTCGATCGTCTTCGACGACAAGGACGTCTCGTCGGCGTTCTCGATGGGCACCACGGCTGCGATCGAGTGGGCGCTCGACAAGCTGCCGGCGCAGTTCGAGGAGAAGCTCGGCTAGAGCTGGTCTCGACCTTCACGCGAAAGCGACAGGGTGCCGCCGATGTTCGGTGGCACCCTGTCGCTTTCGCAGTTCGGGGGAGGAGCGCGGGGCTAGACGCCGACGGTCGAGCCCAGCAGCGCGAAGAGCAGCGCGATCAGGGGGAGCGTGCCCTGCTTGAAGGCGGAGTTGACGTACTTGCGACCTGAGCCGATCAGGATCACCGCGGCACCGAGCATGCTCGCGGTCGAGAACACCACGAGGGTCCAGCCGCTCACGGTGTTGCCGGCCAGCACGAGCACGACGCCGAGGATCGCCCCGATCGCCAGGAACAGGTTGTAGAAGCCCTGGTTGAAGGCGAGCGAGCGGGTCGCCACGGCTTCGGTCTCGGAAGCGATGCCGAAGATCCGGCGCGCTTGCGGACTGGTCCAGATGACCGATTCGAGGAAGAAGATGTACACGTGGATGAGGCCCGCGAGGACCGCACAGACACCCGAGATCACCAGCAGGACCGACATGTGCACATTCTCGCAGCAGCGGGCCGGGTTCCGCTGCACGTCCGCCAGTAGGCTCGGACCATGAACGACGACGTCACCCTGCCCGAGGCCGACGCGAGCGCCGTCGCCGAACTGCGGAGCATCCGGCAGAGCATCGACAACATCGACGCCGCCGTGATCCACATGCTCGCGGAGCGCTTCAAGTACACGCAGCGCGTGGGGCACCTGAAGGCCGAGTCGGGCATGCCGGCCGCCGACCCGGACCGCGAACGGATCCAGGTCGCACGGCTCCGGTCGCTCGCCGCCGACTCCCACCTCGACCCTGCCTTCGCCGAGAAGTTCCTCAACTTCATCGTCGCCGAGGTCATCCACCACCACGAGCGCATCGCGGGCCGCGACGAATGAGCGCCGAGCTGCCGTCGCTGCTCATCGGGTCGTACACGGCGACCGGCGGCGGGAACGCCACGGGCATCTCGCTGGTCGACGCCGGACCGGTCGGAGCCGTCCCCGCAGCCCGGACCGTCGCGGTCCTCGACGACCCCTCGTTCCTGGCGGTCTCGGGTGATCGGGTCTACGCGGTCTCCGAGACGAACGACGGCGCCGTGTCGGCCTTCCGGCTGCAAGGTGGCGCACTCGAGCACCTGTGGGACGCCCCCGCCGGCGGAGACGCCCCGTGCCACGTGCGGGTCGACCCCTCGGGCGCGCTCGTCGTCACGAACTACGTCTCCGGTACGGTCACGGCGATCTCCCTCGCCCCGGCCGAGTCGCACGCCGCCTCGGTGACCGCCAGCGACGGCGTGGTGCTGCACGGGGACGCCGACCAGCGCTCCGTGCCGGCCGAGGCCGTCGCGGTCGCCGTGCTGCCCGACGCCACGGGTCCTGACGACGACCGCCAGGACGGCCCGCACGCCCACCAGTCGATCGCCACCTCGGACGGCACGGTGCTCGTCGCCGACCTCGGCGGCGATGCCCTGCACGAGTTCCGCGTCACGGTGTCGGCCGACGGGGTCCCTGCTGTCGAGGCACTCCGCGTGCACCACGTCGCACCGGGGGCCGGCCCGAGGCACATGGCCTGGATCGACGGTGACCTGCTCGTCGCCGGTGAGCTCGACGGGCGTGTGCACCGCCTGCGCCGCGACGACTCCGGGTCGTTCGTGACGATCGCTGCCGTGCCCACGTTCGACGGTGCGGTGGGGGAGTCGCTGCTCAGTCACATCGAGGTCGACGAGGCCGGTCGCGTGTACGTGGCGGTGCGCGGGCGTGACCTGCTCGTGGTGCTCGACGCGCGTGACGGCGGGCTCGCCGTCGTCGGGTCGGTGTCCTGCGGTGGGGTCTGGCCGCGGCACTTCGCGCGGGTGCCCGGGTTCGTCCTGGTGGCGAACCAGATGTCCGACGCCGTCGCCGTGCTGCCGCTCGACGCCGAGGGCATGCCCGGTGAAGCCGTCGCGCAGATCCCGGTCGGCACCCCGACCTGCGTCGTCCCGCTCTGACGCCGGCGTGTTCGTGCCCGCGTGACGCCGGCGTGTTCGTGTGACGCCCCGAAGTCGTCGAGACGCCCCCGAATTCGGCGGCGTCTCGACGACACCGCGGCGTGCGATCGATACGCCGGCGTGTTCGGAGCCGCAGCGCGCTAGAACTCGATCAGGTTCTCGAACGGGCGACCCTCGGCCAACGCGGCGACCTGCTTGCGCATCAGCTCGATCGACCGCGGCACGCTCAGGTCGGTGTTGCCGCCGACGTGCGGGGTGAGCACGGTGTTCGGCGTCGTCCAGAGCGGGTGTCCGGCGGGCAGGGGCTCCGGGTCGGTGACGTCGAGGGCCGCGAACAGCCGCTCCGACCGCAGCTCGGCGACCAGGGCGTCGGTGTCCACGACCTTGCCGCGCGCCACGTTCACCACGAGGGCGTCGTCCGGCAGCGCCGCGAGCAGCTCCGCGTCGACCAGCCGTTCGGTCTCGGCGGTGAGCGGCGCGATGAGCACGAGGACGTCGGTCGTCGGAGCCAGACCGGGCAGCTCACCGAACGCGTGCACCTGCCTGCCGTCCTGCTCGCGAGCGGTCCGGGCGACCACGGTCACCTCGGTGCGGAATGCCTCGAAGCGGGTGGCGATCGCGGACCCGATCGCCCCGTAGCCGACGACGGTCACCCGACGGTCGGCGAGCGATCGGGTCTCACGGGAGTCCCAGACGCCGTTGGCACGGTCGACCTGGAACGCCGAGATCTCACGGAGCGACGTCAGCGCGAGGCCGACCGCGAGCTCGGCGGTCTCGTCGTCGTGGATGCCCCGACCGTTCGCCAGCTGCGCGTGACCGGGCACGTGCGGGACGGCGTGCTCGTACCCGGCGCTCGGCAGCTGCAGCAGCTGGAGCTCGGGCAGGTCGTGCACGAACTGCCAGCGGTGCCGCCCCTCGAAGTAGAACGGCAGGAACGTGATCGCGACGTCGTCCGGGCGACCGTACGGCGACTCGACGTCCCAGACGTCCAGCTCGATGCCGTCCGGCACGGGGCCGAACCGGTCGACGAGCTCGGCGAAGGGCAGGGTGACGATCGGCATCCGCGACCCGGGCCTAGGCGTCGGTGCGCGGCGAGAAGGCACCGTCGGAGTCGAGCGGCCCGCGGCCGACGTACCCCTCGGTGACGTCCTCGACGATCACGTCGCCGAAGCGGGCCGGCAGCGTCGCGGCGTGGGTGCCGCGCAGCTCGTCGACCGTGGCCTCGAACGCGCCCTGGACCTCGAGCGTGTTCGACGTTGCGTCGGTCACGCCGATGCGCAGCACCGGGAAGCCCCGGCCGTCGCACATGCCCTGGAACCGCACGTCGTCCTCGCGGCGGACGGTGACGATGACGCGACCGGTCGACTCGGAGAACAGCGCCGTCGCGGTGTCGATGCCGTCGCGGGTCTCGAGCTCGTCGAGGACCACGCGGGCGCCGATGCCGAAGCGGAGCACGGACTCGGCGAGCGACTGGCCGAGGCCGCCGTCCGCCAGGTCGTGCGCGCTGGTGAGCAGCTGCTCGCCGGACGCCGCGTACAGCAGCTCGGCGAGGGCCTTCTCGCGCTCGAGGTCGACCGCCGGCGGACGCCCGCCCAGGTGGCCGTGCACGGTGCCGGCCCACGCGGAGCCGTCGAGCTCGAGGCTCGTGGTGCCGAGCAGGTAGATGTTGTGGCCGTCGTCCTGCCACCCGGACGGCACGCGCTTGGCGACGTCGTCGATGATCCCGAGCACTCCGACGACGGGCGTCGGGTGGATGGGGGTCGAGCCGGTCTGGTTGTAGAACGACACGTTGCCGCCGGTGACGGGGATGCCGAGCTCCATGCAGCCGTCGGCCAGGCCCTCGACCGCCTCGGAGAACTGCCACATGACCTCGGGGTTCTCGGGGGAGCCGAAGTTCAGGCAGTCGGTGACGGCCGCGGGGACGGCACCGGTGACGGCGACGTTGCGGTAGGCCTCGGCCAGGGCCAGACGAGCGCCCTGCTTCGGGTCGAGCTGGCAGTAGCGGCCGTTCGCGTCGGTGGCGATGGCGACACCGAGGCCCGTTTCCTCGTCGACGCGGATCATGCCGCCGTCGTCGGGGAAGGACAGCGCGGTGTTGCCGAGCACGTAGGTGTCGTACTGGTTCGTGACCCAGTTCTTCGACGCCAGGTTCGGCGAACCGAGCAGGCTGAGGAACTGTGCCTTCAGCGCGGGGCCGTCGGCCGGGCGGTCGAGCGAGGCAGCGGTGTCGGCCTGCAGCGCGTCGATCCAGGTCGGGTAGGCGACCGGGCGGTCGTAGACCGGGCCGTCGACGGCGACGGTGCGCGGGTCGACGTTCACGATCTCCTGGCCCTGCCAGTCGATGACGAGTCGGCCGGTGCCGGTGACCTCGCCGAGCACGCTGGTCTCGACCTCCCACTTGCCGACGACGCTGAGGAACTCGTCGAGCTTGTCGGGGCGGACGACCGCCATCATGCGCTCCTGGCTCTCCGACATCAGGATCTCTTCGGCGGTGAGCGTGGGGTCGCGGAGCAAGACGTCGTCGAGCGAGATGTGCATGCCGCCGTCACCGTTGCTCGCGAGCTCCGAGGTGGCGCAGGAGATGCCCGCGGCGCCGAGGTCCTGGATGCCCTCGACCAGGTCCTTCTGGAACAGCTCGAGGCAGCACTCGATCAGGACCTTCTCGGCGAAGGGGTCGCCGACCTGCACGGCCGGACGCTTGGTCGGGCCACCCTCGGTGAAGGTGTCGGACGCCAGGATCGACGCGCCGCCGATGCCGTCGCCACCGGTGCGGGCACCGAACAGGACGACCTTGTTGCCGGCACCGGACGCGTTCGCCAGGTGCAGGTCCTCGTGGCGCAGGACGCCGACCGCGAGGGCGTTGACCAGCGGGTTGCCCTGGTACACCGGGTCGAAGTAGGTCTCGCCGCCGATGTTCGGCAGGCCGAGGCAGTTGCCGTAGAACGAGATGCCACCGACGACGCCGTGCACGACGCGTGCGGTGTCCTCGTGGTCGATCGCGCCGAAGCGGAGCTGGTCCATCACGGCGACGGGGCGGGCGCCCATCGAGATGATGTCGCGGACGATGCCGCCGACACCGGTGGCCGCGCCCTGGTACGGCTCGACGTAGGACGGGTGGTTGTGCGACTCGACCTTGAAGGTCACCGCCCAGCCGTTGCCGACGTCGACGACACCGGCGTTCTCGCCCATGCCGACCATCAGGTTCTTCGTCATCTCCGGCGTGACCTTCTTGCCGAACTGACGGAGGTAGTTCTTCGAGGACTTGTAGGAGCAGTGCTCGCTCCACATCACCGAGTACATCGCCAGCTCACCCGAGGTGGGGCGGCGGCCGAGGATCTCCTTGATGCGGGCGTACTCGTCCGGCTTCAGGCCCAGCGCGTCGTACGGCTGCTCCTTGTCGGGGGTGGCTGCCGCGTCCTGCACGGTGTCGGGCTTCGGGCGAACGGGTGTCGTCACGGTGTCGTTGTTCCCTGTCACTTGACGAGCGCGTGCTCGATCACGGAGGTGAAGAAGGTCAGGCCGTCGGTGCCCGAGGCCATCGCAGCGGGGGTGTCCGGGCCGAAACCGGCCTCGGTCGCGTGCTCGGGGTGCGGCATCAGGCCGACGACGTTGCCGCGCTCGTTCGAGACGCCGGCGATGTCGTCGATGGAGCCGTTCGGGTTCACACCGACGTAGCGGAACACGACCTGCCCGTTGTCCTCGATGCGCTTGATGGTGTCGGCGTCCGCGACGAAGCGGCCGTCGGCGTTCTTCAGCGGGATGGTGATCTCCTGCTGGGCGCTGAAGCCGGAGGTCCAGGCGGTCGCGGTGGTCTCGACGCGGAGCTTCTGGTCGCGACGGATGAACTGCTGGTGCGCGTTGCGGGTGTGCGCGCCGGGGACCAGACGGGCCTCGGCCAGCATCTGGAAACCGTTGCAGATGCCGAGCACGGGCATGCCCTTGCCGGCGGCGTCGATGACCTCGGCCATGATCGGGGCCTTCGCGGCGATCGCGCCGGCACGCAGGTAGTCGCCGTACGAGAACCCTCCGGGCAGCACGATGGCGTCGACGCCCTGCAGGTCGTGGTCGCCGTGCCACAGGGCGACGGGGTCGGCGCCGGCGAGACGGACGGCGCGCTGGGCGTCGCGGTCGTCGAGCGAGCCGGGGAACGTGATGACGCCGATGCGCATCCGGGTCACTGGCCTTCGACGGTCACGGACACGACGTCCTCGATGACCGCGTTCGAGAAGACGTCGGCCGCGATGTCGCGGACCTCGGCGAGCTTGGCGTCGTCGACGGGGCCGTCGACGGTCACCTCGAAGCGCTTGCCGATGCGGACGTTGGTCAGGTCGGCCTTGCCGAGGCGGGCCAGGGCGTTGCCCACGGCCTTCCCCTGGGGGTCGAGGATCTCGGCCTTGGGCATGACCTCGACGACGATCGTTGGCACGTGTTCTCTCCAGCACTTCAGGGGTGGGGGGACGTGACCAGTCTACGGGGCGCGCGCGACACGCCGGGACGGCCGCGGGCCTCCAGGACGGCCCTTGCTGTGCGGTTGTTCATGTCTGTTCCAACGCGTATATTCCACTTCGAATAGTCAACAACGAACAAGCGGACTGGAGGCACGTGTGCCGTCGCTCACGCCACTCGCGTTCGCCGCGCTCGGGCTCCTGGCCGAGGGGCCGACGCATCCCTACGAGATGTTCCAGACGATGACGCACCGACGGGATGGCCGGAACGTCAAGGTCCGGCCCGGCACCCTGTACCACCAGGTCGGCCGCCTGGTGGAGCTCGGCCTCGCCGAGGTCGTGGGGACCGACCGGGCGGGCAACCGTCCGGAACGCACCACCTACGCCATCACGGACGACGGGTGGACGGCCCTGCACGAGGGGCTCGTCCGGCTGATCGCCGAACCGGCCGAGGAGTACCCCGTCTTCCACCTGGCCGTCGCCGAGATCGAGAACCTGTCGGTCGACGAGGCCGAGTCCGCCCTCCGTGCGCGGGTCACCGCACTCCGGACCCAGCGCGACGAGGCGGACGAGATCCTCGGGATCGTCCGAGCGAAGGACCTGCCCGAGCGGTACTGGCTCGACGTGTCGTACGTGCGTGCCATGCTCACGACGCAGATCGAGTGGCTCGCCGCCACGGCCGACCGGATCGCCGCCGGCCACATCTCCTGGGACGCCCCTGCCGCGTCCGCAGACACCACCACGAACAGCAAGGAAACCACTCGATGACCACCGTCACGCCTCCGCGGACGACCGAGAAGAAGCCGTGGCCTGCCCTGTGGGCACTCGTCGTCGGGTTCTTCATGATCCTCGTCGACTCGACCATCGTGTCGGTCGCCACCCCCACCATCGCCCAGAAGCTCGACGCGGACATCAACTCCGTGATCTGGGTGACGAGCGCCTACCTGCTCGCCTACGCCGTGCCGCTGCTCATCACCGGCCGGCTCGGTGACCGCTTCGGCCCGAAGGTCATGTACCAGATCGGCCTCGTGGTCTTCACGCTCGCCAGCCTGTGGTGCGGCCTGGCCGGCTCGATCGAGGTGCTGATCGTCGCCCGCGTCGTGCAGGGTCTCGGCGCCGCGATGATGAGCCCGCAGACCATGTCGGTCATCACGCGCATCTTCCCGCCGCAGAACCGCGGCGCGGCCATGGGCCTCTGGGGCGCCGTCGCCGGTGTCGCGTCGCTCGTCGGCCCGATCGTGGGCGGCCTGCTCGTCGACGGCTTCGGCTGGGAGTGGATCTTCTTCGTGAACGTGCCCGTCGGTGTCGTCGCGTTCGTGCTCGCGCAGCGCTTCGTGCCGTCGTTCGAGCGGCACGGACACCGCTTCGACTACCTCGGCATCTTCCTGTCGGCAGCGGGCCTGTTCCTGCTCGTCTTCGGCATCCAGGAGGGCGAGACCTACGACTGGGGCATCATCGCCGGCCCGATCTCGGTGTGGTCGCTCATCATCGTCGGCCTCGTGGTGCTCGCCGGCTTCGTCGTCTGGCAGGGCGTGCAGAAGGGCGAGCCGCTGCTGCCGCTCGGCCTGTTCAAGGACCGCAACTTCACGCTGGCCAACGTCGCCATCACGGCCGTCGGTGTCGCGATCGCCTCGTTCGCGCTGCCGATCATGCTGTGGGCCCAGGACGTCCTGCGCTTCTCGCCGACCCAGGCCGCACTGCTCCTCGTGCCGCAGGCCGTGCTGTCCGCCGCGCTCGCGCCGATCGTCGGCAAGAACCTGAACCGCTGGAACCCGCGCTGGGTCGCCTCGTTCGGGCTCGCCTGCTTCTCGGTCGGCCTGTTCTGGTTCGGCGCCCTGCTGTCGAGCGGTGCCGAGTGGGGCTGGGTGCTCCTGCCGAGCGCGCTCCTCGGCCTCGCCAACGCCTGCATGTGGGGACCGCTGTCCGTCTCGGCGACGCGCAACCTGCCGCCGAAGCTGGCCGGTGCCGGCTCGGGCGTCTACAACACCACGCGCCAGATCGGTGCGGTGCTCGGTTCCGCCGGCATCGCCGCCCTGATGGAGGCCCGGATCACCGCGAACTTCCCGGCGTCGTCCGGTGGGGCCACGGCCGGTGGCGCCGAGCAGCAGGTCGGCGCGCTGCCGGGCTTCCTGCTCGAGCCGTTCTCCAAGGCCATGGGTGAGTCGCTCTACCTGCCGGCGATCGTGCTGATCGTGGCCATCGTCGCGGCACTGTTCCTGGCGAAGCCGAAGCAGACCGTCGCGTGGCAGCAGACCGGCTCGGTCACCACGCAGCCCGACGCCGCGCCCGCGGGGGCCCCGTCGAAGTAGGGCACGAGCGCGCTTCGTGAGCAGGAATGGTCGGGTCGCCTTCGGGCACCTGACCATTGCTGCTCACGAAGTGTCAGCCGCGGCGCTGCAGGTGCGCTCGGGTCAGCTCGTCCATCTGTTCGTCGGTCAGGGCGTCGACGGCCCGGGCCTCGCGGCGGTCGGTCCGCTGCCACCGGATGAACAGGGCGACGAGCACGGGGATGTCCGCCACCTCGGCGATGAACCACAGCAGGTCGCCCGCCAGGTGCTGGTCCTGCAGCGGCGACGGGTACCAGGCCCGCCCGACCACCGGCACGATCGACCCGTCGAGCACGTGGTTCGTGATCCGCAGCACGATGCCGGGCACCGCGTCGACGACGAGCTCGACGAACGCCAGCAGGAACTCGGCCGTGGCGAACGTCGACGAGACGAGCACCCCGACCTCGGACAGGGGCGCGAGCAGGCCGAACCCGAGCGCCGGCACGGCCACGGTGATGACAGCCGCCCATGCGGGGGACTCCCGGATCACCGCCGAGAACGGGGTGAGCAGGACGGCGAACAGCGCGAGCGCGACCAGCGGCGCGACGATCGCGTTGCCGAGCAGGCGCACCGGGCGTGACCCCATGACCGCGTCGGCGACCTGCGCGAGGCGACCCGGGCCTCCGATCCGGAGCAGTGCGACGGGCGCACCGAGCGCGGCGAAGGTGGGGACCGCGAAGAACAGCAGGGCGGCCCGCAGGACGAACGCCCAGCGCAACCGCTCGTCGTCGACGCCGACGATGCCGAACTGCAGGACGCCGAACAACACGAGCGCCGTGACGAAGGCGAGCGTGCGCCACCACGGCCACCGGGCACCCCGTCGGACCGCTCCGACGACCCAGCGGCCGTAGGCGAGCGCGGCGACGACGAGGAGCACCGCCGCCAGGGGGTCGAACCGCCAGGTGCTCCAGAAATCGGGTGTCGACGGCGTGGGGAGCCTCCTGGGGATCAGGCGGACTCGTCCTTCGCGCCGCCGGAACCATCCTCCGTCCGCCCGACGGCCACCGGGGGTCCGTCGTGGCCCCGCGACGGTGAGAACCGGTTCAGATCCGGGCGACCCCGGGTGCCGGGACGGTCCGTGACAGCAGCCAGACGCCCACCGGCACGGCCACGGCGCCGACGAGCGCGACGCCGAACGACAGGTGCAGCTGCATCACGAGGAACGCCGGGCCGATCGTGCAGAGGGCGGCGACCGCGACGACCGGCCACGACGGCCGGTCGGCCGACGGCAGCAGCCGGGGGAGCGGCCGATCGAACCAGCGCAGGGCCCGGGCCACCCCGATCGCGACGGCGAGCACCACCACGAGTGCGACGATGCGCGACGCCCACCACGGACCGGAGCCCGGCGCCGGGAACGGCACCCCGACGAGCAGGGCGATGCCGTTCAGTGCGATGAACAGCGGCAGGTGCCACAGGTAGATGGTCATGCCGTCGCGGCCGAGGACGAACACGGCCCCGAGGGCGGCCCGCGTGCGCATCAGCCGGGTGAGCGGCGCGTGCACGAGCTGGACCAGGCAGGCCTGCGCGATCGCCAGGAACGCCAGCGGGAGCATCGGCGGGTTGAGGTCCTGCAGCATGTCCGGTGCCCAGAGCCCGACCGAGGTCATCGGCACGAGCACGGCGTACGCGGCGACGGCGATGCCGAGCAGGAGCACCTTCGACCGGCGAGCGAACCAGCCGTCGGCCCAGAGGAACCCGAGCTGCTGCGCGAAGAGCCACACCGGCCCGAGGTTGAGCAGCCCGACCTCGGCGACCCCGGTGGCCAGGCGGACGGCGTCGACCGCCCCGGCGAGCACGAGCAGCACGGCGAGGGTGGCCCACGGTGCTCGCTCGTGCAGGCGCATCATCACGGGGACGCAGCACTGGGTGATGCCGTAGGCCGCGAGGAACCAGAGGGGCGAACCGATGCCGAACGCGACTTCGGCCAGCAGCTCCGGCGGCGTGCCCGCGGCCGTGGCGACCCCGAGTCCGAGCGCGAGGAACACGAACAGCGGCACCCCGGGCCGGAACAGCCGCACCAGGCGGGTGGCCAGGGAGTCGCGGGCGGGGCTCGGCGCACCACGGGCGACGGTGCTGCGCCAGCCGACGGCACTCGCGAACCCGCCGACCACGAAGAACAGCGGCATCACCTGCCCGACCCAGGTGGCGGCGACGTACCAGGGGAGTTCCTGCAGCGGGCTCGTGACCCGCACCCCCTGGTCATCGGCGGCGACGCCGACCATCGTGATGTGCACGATGACGACGAGGACGACGCAGGCCGTCCGGATGAGGTCGACGACCAGGTCCCGCTTCGCGATGATCCCCCGGACGTCCGCGGTGCTGTTCGCCTGTTCAGGCAGACCCTGGCTCGTGGACATGTCCGGACGTTAGCGTGCGGAACGGTCGGTCCAGTGTCGTCCCAGCTGATCGCGACCGGATCGTGACACTTCGTATTCCGGTGGCGGCATGCGTCACCTCGCTGGTCGGCAGCAGAAGCTCGTGTACAGTGAACGCGTTGTCTTGATTCCTGCAAAAGAAAGGCTCAGCATGGACGCCGACGCCGATCTGCTCCGTTCCTCGGGGCTCCGGGTCACGACCCCGCGACTCGCGGTGCTCCGAGCGACCGACTCGATGCCGCACGCCACCGCGGACGACATCGTCACCGCGCTCGCCGTGGAGCTGCCGACCACCAGTCACCAGGCCGTCTACGGCGTGCTGAACGCCCTGACCGGCGTCGGGCTCGTCCGCCGCATCGAACCGGCCGGCAGCCCTGCGCGCTACGAGCGCCGCACCGGTGACAACCACCACCACATCGTCTGCACCCTGTGCGGCGCGATCGAGGACGTCGACTGTGCGGTCGGCCACTCGCCCTGCCTGACGCCGTCCGAGACCCACGGCTTCGCGGTCACCACCGCCGAGGTCACCTACTGGGGCATCTGCGAACGCTGCGCAGCGGCAGAGCGCGACGGGGCAGAGCACGACGACGCAGAGCGCGATCACCCAGACGCGCCCGGCGCGAACGCGCAGGCCCCCGGAGCCCCCACGCCCGCCTGACGGCGACCGCCCACCGCACCGACCGCACGACGCGCCGGACTCCGAACCACCCGAGCACCCCTGACCGAACCAACGTCCCACCTCCAGGAGGAACCGTGTCCGACCAGAACACGCCGACCGGCACCCCGACCACCACGACCAACAGCGGCGCACCCGTCTCGAGCGACGAGCACTCGATGGGCGTCGGGGCCGACGGCCCCCTCGCGCTGCACGACCACTACCTGGTCGAGAAGCTCGCCCAGTTCAACCGCGAGCGCATCCCGGAGCGGGTCGTGCACGCCAAGGGTGGCGGCGCCTTCGGTACCTTCACCGTCACGCAGGACGTCTCGCGCTTCACCCGTGCCGCGTTCCTGCAGCCCGGGCAGACCACCGAGATGCTCGCCCGGTTCTCGAGCGTCGCCGGTGAGCAGGGTTCCCCCGACACCTGGCGCGACCCCCGCGGCTTCGCGCTGAAGTTCTACACGTCCGAGGGCAACTACGACCTCGTCGGCAACAACACCCCGGTGTTCTTCATCCGCGACGGCATCAAGTTCCCCGACTTCATCCGCTCGCAGAAGCGACTGCCGGGTTCGCACCTGCGCGACCACGACATGCAGTGGGACTTCTGGACCCTGTCGCCCGAGTCGGCGCACCAGGTCACGTGGCTGATGGGCGACCGCGGCCTGCCGGCGAGCTGGCGTGAGATGGACGGCTTCGGCTCGCACACCTACCAGTGGATCAACGCCGAGGGCGAGCGTTTCTGGGTGAAGTACCACTTCATCACCGAGCAGGGCCACAAGACCCTGACGCAGCAGGATGCGGACCGCATCGCCGGTGAGGACGCGGACTTCCACATCCGTGACCTGCACGCCGCGATCGAGCGTCAGGACTTCCCGCGCTGGACCCTCAAGGTGCAGGTCATGCCCTACGAGGACGCCGCGACCTACCGCTTCAACCCGTTCGACCTGACGAAGGTGTGGCCGCACGCGGACTACCCGCTCATCGAGGTCGGCACGATGGAGCTCAACCGCAACCCGGAGAACTACTTCGCGCAGATCGAGCAGGCGACCTTCGCCCCCTCGAACTTCGTGCCCGGCATCGCGGCGAGCCCCGACAAGATGCTCCTGGCGCGCATCTTCAGCTACGCGGACGCACACCGGTACCGCGTCGGCACGAACCACGCCCAGCTGCCGGTGAACGCCCCGAAGAACGAGGTCCACTCGTACTCGAAGGACGGCGGCATGCGCTTCGACTTCCAGAAGTCCGAGGTGCCGGTGTACGCGCCGAACTCGCTCGGTGGTGCGCACGCCGACCCGAACGCGACCGACGACGCCCCGGGCTGGGAGTCCGACGGTGCACTGCAGCGTTCCGCCGCGACCCTGCACCCGGAGGACGACGACTTCGGCCAGGCCGGCACACTCGTCCGTGAGGTCCTGGACGACGCCGCCCGTGAGCGCCTGGTCGGCAACATCGCCGGCCACGTCTCGAAGGTGACGCGCGACGACCTGCGTGAGCGCGTGTTCGCCTACTGGACGAACGTCGACGCCGACCTGGGTGCGCGCGTGCGCGCCGCGGTCGCGCCGAGCGCGCCGGGCTCCAACGAGGACCCGGAGAAGGTCGCGGTCGAGGCGTAAGCCCCGCTGCACGACCTGACGGACGGGAGGCCCGGTACCAGCTGGTACCGGGCCTCCCGTCCGTTGTCTGAAGCGGGTCTAGACCTGCTGGCCGTTCAGCCAGATGGGCCCGGCGGGCCAGTCCTCGAGCTGCGCTGCCACCGGCAGCGCCATCCAGCCGCCCTGCTCGGTGTTGCTGACGCCGGCGCCCTCGGCGGTGAACGCCGAGAAGGTGCCGACGGCCTCGGGGAACTCGTGCCAGCCGAGCTTCGCGTAGAAGGGGGTGCGGTCCTCGCCGGCCCCGAGGAACCCGAAGGGGACGCGGAGCCCCTCGAGGACCGCCGCGGTCCGGGTCATCAGCTCGCGGCCGACGCCGGTGCCCTGCAGCCGGGGCGACACAGCGACCAGGCCGGTGTCGCCGACCAGGACGTCTTCGCCGCCGACGGAGATGTACATGCGGCGGATGCCGACGTGGGCCAGGACGACCCCGTCGGCGTCGTGCGCGAGTACCCGGCGTTCCGGCTGCATGCCGGACCAGCTCCGGCCGCCCACGTACCAGTGCGACCAGTCGGGGAAGGCCTGCCCGAGCAGCGCTGCGATCGCTTCGTGGTCGGGGAGCGACAGCGTGCTCTCCTCGACCACCTCCCACCGGATGTCGTCAGTCACGGGTCCATCCTGCACGGATGTGGTGGTGGTCGTTGCGTTCTCGTATGAACCGGTAATACGTTAACGGTGACATCCGGGAGATGTCACAACGAAAGGGGAGATCGATGTCGATCAAGAACGTCGTACTGGGTGCGGTCGTGCTGGGGAGTGTCGTGGGCGGTGGGATCGCGGTCGACACCGTGACGGCGCCGGAGGCGAGTGCTGCGACGTGCTGGCGGAAGGTGACGCAGAGCACGGGCTTCAACGAGTCGGGGTGTGGTCGCGCTCAGCACTTCAACCGTCTGCGGAGCGGGACGATGAAGTGGGGGAACGTGGTCGGTGGCAACAAGTGGTCCTACCAGGCTGCCTGCTGGACCAACATCGCCCAGTACGGCATGACCCGGGCCTGACGCGGTGATTCGGAGCAGGCTTCGGGGGGCAACGATCGTCGGGGCGATCGCCGCCGCGTGGCTCGTCGGTTGTGCCCAGGCGGATGCTGCACCCCGGGTCGTCGATCCGTCGGGCTTCTCCGCGGCCGGGCCGTGGGCGGGTGAGTTCGCGGAATCGGCCTCCGACACCAGTTCCTACCAGTGGCAGATCCTCTCGGACGGAACGATCTCGGCGCGGGAGGTCGCAGATGCGCAGTCCCGCATGAGCGCATGCATGCGAGATCTCGGCTACGACTACACGACAGCGGAGGACGGCACTTCCGAAGCCTCGCCGCTCCCCGGGCGGAAGGCTGAAGACGCCACGGCCATGAACGATTCGAAGTCGAAGTGCGCGAAGGACTTCGACAGCGACGTGACCTACCTGTTCAACGAGGTCCGGCGGAACCCGGAGAAGCAGGACGAGGCAACGATCACCGTCCCGTGCCTCCGTGCTGCGAGACTCGTCGACGACACGTACACCGAACGTGAATGGCGCACCCAGAACGACGCCGGGAACTTCTCCTTCTCGCCGTGGGACCCCGCAGCCGTACAGTGTCGGCTGGACCCCCTCGGCCTCTGGCGGCAGTGATGCGCTTCCCGTCTGCCGCACTCCTGGCGCTCGGCGCGATGGTGGTCGCGGCGGCGACGGCCGCCGCCATCGTGGTCGCTGTGCCGGCCGAGGTCCCGGCTGCACTCCGGACGGCGGCCCCCGCGAGCACCGTACGGGTGACCGAGCGGACCGATGCCGATGCACGACAGGTGCAGCTCGCACTCGACACCGGTGCCCCACGGGCGGTCGTGACGTCGCGGAGCGGCACGGTGACGACGTCGACGTGCTCGACCGGGGCACCCGTGCGGAGTGGGGACGTCCTCGCGCGGGTCGACGGGCGGCCGGTGATCGCGCTCGCCAGTGACGAGCCGCTGTGGCGCGACCTCGAGCTCGGCGACCGCGGGGCCGACGTCACGGGGTTGCAGCGGGAACTCACGCGCCTCGGTGCCGGACTGAGCATCGACGGCATCCTCGGTCGGGGCACACTCCGTGCTGCGCAGCAGTTCCTGGTCGACCGAGGTGTCGACCGCGACGACCTGCCCGACGACATCGTGCCGCGGGACCCCTTCGCATGGGTGCCAGCCGCCGAGAACGCCGTCCTGGCGTGCGTGGCCGTCGTCGGGGCCGTGGTCGGCGCCGACGGTGTCCTCGTCGAACTCCCGGCCGAACTCCGCGGCGCGCGCATCGAGGCGCTCCCGGTCGATCCGGCGCCGGGGGAGCGCGTGCTCCGGATCGGGAACGTCGACGTCCCGACCGACGCCGCCGGCGTGGTCTCGTCGCCGACGGCCCTCGCCGCGATCACCGCCCTGCCGGAGTACGCGGCGACGGTCGCTTCGGCGGACGGCGCACCCACCGTGGCCGCGACGTGGACGCTCAGCCGGCCACGAACCGTTCAGGTGGTGCCACCGACGGCCCTCTGGGACCTCGAAGGTGACCGGGCGTGTGTGCAACCGACGACGGGGCGGTCACTCCGTGTCGAGGTGCTCGGATCGGAACTCGGGCAGTCGTTCGTCCGGGTGCCCGGCGGACGAACGCTCGACCGGATCCGGGCTGCGCCGGACCGGTCCAGCTCGTGTCGGTGACGCTCGAGGGCGTCGGGCACGTCTGGCCGAACGGCACCGTGCTGTTCGACGGCGTCGACCGCACCTTCGCCGAGGGGACCGTGACCGCGGTCGTCGGGCCGAGCGGTTCCGGCAAGTCGACGCTGCTCGCGATCCTCGCCGGGATGCTCCGTCCGACGCGCGGTGCCGCCGTCCGTCCGCCGGGCTGTCGGCCGCTCTGGGTCTTCCAGAACCCGTACGGGGTGGCCCGCCGCCGAGTGCTCGACCACGTCGCGCTGCCGGTCGTCGCCCAGGGCGCGGATCGTCGGACCGCAGACGTCCGGGCGCTCGGGGTCCTCGAGCGTTTCGGGCTCGGTTCGCGGGCGCACGCGCGGTTCGCCGAACTGTCCGGTGGTGAGGCGCAACGCCTGATGCTCGCGCGCGCCATCGCCAGCGCCCCGGGTCTGATGCTGGTCGACGAGCCGACGGCGCAACTCGACCGGGCGACCGCGATCGAGGTGAACCGTGGGATCGGTGCGCTCGCCGCGTCGGGGACGGTCGTCGTCGTCGCCACGCACGACGACGCGACCCGTGACGCCTGCGAGGGAGTGCTCGATCTCGGGCGGTACCGATGAGCCTTCGCCGGATGCAGGTGACCGAGGTCTGGCGTGAGGCGTGGCGCGACATCGCTTCCGGAGCCTCGTGGGCAGCGACGTCCGCTGTCGTCCTCGCGGTGCTGCTCGGCGGTGTCGTGGGCCTGCGCGCAGCTGCGGTCGCCGATGACGTCCGAGCGGCTGCGGTGTTCGTCGCGAGCGGTGCGGCGACGACCGTCCAGCGGGCCGAGGGCCGGATCGACGGCCGCGTGTGCAATGCGCTCGTGGATACCGAAGGGGTCATCGCGTCCGGTGCGTTCCGGCGCCTCGACGCCGGGGTCGTCCCCGCCGCGCTGCCGGGCTCGGCGATCCCGACCTACGAGGTGACCGCCGGGGTGCGTGGTCTGCTCGGCGGCTCCGATGCCGACGGCACCGCGGGAGTGATCGTCTCGCCCACGGTGCGCGAGACCCTGGGTCTTGCTGCCGGCGATCGCCTCGTGACGGCGGGCGGTGCGGGCACCGGAGTCGCCGGTGTGTACGACTACCCCGACGACGGCCGGGACCCCGACCTGGAGTACGCGGTCCTCGCGCCGACGGTGGACGACGGGTCGCCGTTCGACGCCTGCTGGGCGACGGTGTGGCCGCAGCGCGACGACACGGTCTCGATGCTCCGGCGCACCGTCCTGCCGGCGAGCGGGGCCGAGGGCGAGGACCGACCGACCGCCGGGCAGCTCAACCCGACGCTGGGCGCGGTCTTCACCCCCGTGGCGCGGCAGCCAGTGCTCGTCCCGTTCGGTGCAGCGGCCCTCGTGGGGCTGACGATCGGCGGGGCAGCGGTCGCACGGCGTCGGCTCGCCCTGGCCTCCGATCGGCACGTCGGGGTACCGCGGAGCGCGCAGGTCCTCGGCGTCGTCCTGCAGCACCTGGTCTGGGCATCGGTCGGGGCGGTGGTCGCGACGAGCGTCGCGGTGGTGTCGGTGCGTGGCCTCGACGTCGACGATGCGCTGCCGATCGCGCGCGAGGCGATCGCGATCGCGTCCCTCGGGCTCGTGGGCGCGCTGCTCGGTGGAGCGCTCGCCGCAGCCGCGATCCGCGAGCGCGCGCTGCACCGCTACTTCCGCTCCCGCTGACCGCGGCCGGCGGGGCGGACGCGCGCCGGGCCTCCCGTCGCCTGCGCGCCCCCGTTCGCCGAAGCGACAGATCGCCGCGAACTGTTCGCAGCGATCTGTCGCTTTGGCGGGTACCTCGCACCGGGATGGCGTGGATCTGTCGTTCTGGCGCCGGCGACCGACGCCCATTTGATTGACGCGTCAACTAAATGGGCGCACACTGGTGCCATGCACACGCAGGACCTCCTCGCCGCCGACACCGGGATGGGTGCCGTCACCCTCCGCGTCGCGAACCTCGACGGGATGATCGGCTACTACCGCGACGGCGTCCAGCTCGCGCTGCTCTCGAACGAGGGCGGCGTCGCCGTGCTGGGGCGACCGGGCGCCGGTGGTCTGGCGATCCCGATCGTGATCCTCGAGCACGCACCGTCGATGCAGCACGCGGCCCCCCACGACGCCGGCCTGTTCCACACCGCGATCCTGTTCGACACCCGGGCAGACCTCGCCGCGGCGCTGTACTCGGTCGCGACGAAGTTCCCGCAGACCTTCACCGGCAGCGCCGACCACCTGGTGAGCAACGCGTTCTACTTCACCGACCCCGAGGGCAACGGCGTCGAGCTGTACTGGGACCGCGACCGCACCGAGTGGTCGTGGACGCACGGCATGGTCGACATGGACACGAAGTACGTCGACCCGAACGCGTTCCTGCAGGAGCACCTGACGCAGGACGCCCTGGACACCGCCGCAGCACGCCCGGGCAAGGTCGGCCATGTGCACCTGTCCGTCGGCGACGTCGACGCCGCGCGCTCCTTCTACGTGGACACCCTCGGCTTCGAGACCACCGCCGGCTTCGGCGACGCCCTGTTCGTCAGCGCGGGCGGGTACCACCACCACATGGCGATGAACACCTGGAACTCCCGCGGGGCCGGGCGCCGCCAGCTCGCCCTCGGGCTCGGACTCGTGCGGATCGAGGTGCCCGGGTCGGACGACCTCGGCGCCCTCGTGTCGCGCATGCACGACACCGGGGTACAGACCGCGGACGACGGCCGAACGGTCGCGTTCGAGGACCCGTGGGCGAACCGCATCGAGGTGACCGCGCCCGGTCGCGGCTGACGATCGGGTCGCGAGGGGCCGACAGGTCAGGCGCTGTTCGAGATCCCGCCGTCCGACGTCAGCAGCTGTCCGTTCACCCACGCGCCCTGCTCCGAGCAGAGGAACCCGACGAGCGCGGCGGTGTCCGACGGGCGTCCGAGTCGGCCGAGCGGGGTGCCCTCGACGGCCCACCCCTTGACCTCGTCGGACATCCAGCCGGTGTCGTTCGGGCCCGGGTTCACCACGTTGGCGCTCACGCCGAGGCTGCCGAGCTCCTTCGCGGCGCCGAACACGATCCGGTCGAGCGCGCCCTTCGACGCCCCGTACGGCAGGTTGTACGCGATGTGGTCGCTCGTCAGCGCGACGATCCGGCGTCGGTCGCGCGGTGCGGCGTCCCCGGCGCGCTCGAGCCCGGCCGCGTAGGACTGCACGAGCAGGAACGGTGCGCGGGCGTTCACGGCGAAGTGGCGGTCCCACGACTCGACGGTCGTGGTGCGGAAGTCGGAGTCGACGGACTCGCAGTGCGACATGACGAGGGCGGTGACCGGAGCGCCGGCTTCCGCCTCGGCGCGGCCGACGAGTGCGGCCGCCTGCTCCGGGTCCTCCAGGTCGACCGGGAGGCGCGTCATCCGTGCTCCCGCCGCCTCGCACTCCTGCACCACCGACTCGACCCCGTCCGGGTCCGCCCCGCCGCTCACGCGGTCGTCGTAGGGCCCCCACCATGAGATGGCGAGGTCCCAGCCGTCGGTCGCCAGCCGGGTGGCGAGCGCTGCGCCGATGCCGGCTCTGCGGCCCACCCCGGTCACCAGGGCGAGGGGTCGTGCGGACGTCATGCGTGCCTCCTGTCCGGCGCTCCGTCGCACCGATCGGCACCCAGTCTGCCGGAACCGGCCACCCGTGTGACCATCGCACCCGGTGTCCTGTCGGCGGACGGCCGACCGCGGGGGCCAAGATGGACGGATGCCACGCACACGACGGCCCTCCCGACCGGGGCGCGGACCCCGCGGCGGTCGCCCGGACCCCCGCGACCTGCCGCTCGAGCACGTCCGCGACCGGATGTCGTCGTACATCTACGGCAACATCACGGTGCTCGCCGTCGCGATCGCGGTGAACCCGGAGCAGATCCACCACGGCGCCGCGGTGGCGACCGTCCTGGCGACCGCGGTGCTGACGTACCTGGCGCACGTGCTCGCGCACCTGGTCGCGCACGGGCTCGGCGACGACGGCGAGGAATCCGCTGCGGACCGCGCTGCGCGCCGCGACTCGGTCGCGACGATCGTCCGGAACGCCAACCCGATCGCGACCTCCGGGCTGATCCCGGCCGTCCTCTACGCGGCGGCGTGGATCGGCTGGCTGCCGGCCGGGTGGGAGCAGATCTCGGCGACCGTGATCCTGGTCGTGCGCATCGGGCTGGTGGGCGTGTTCATGCAGCGGTTCAGTGGGAAGCAGCCGACGTTCCTCGGGTTGTGGGGCGGGATCGTGCTCGCCGCGGTGGCGTTCGTGATCGGTCTCGTCAAGGTGGTGCTGACGCATTGAGTGACCCGCACGCACACACCGGACCCCCCTCCGAACCCACCGCTGCGGACGAGCCGAAGCGCGGCGGGCTGCGGTTCCTGCGCGACCTCGTCATCATCGTCGTCGTGGCGCTGCTGGCGTCGTTCCTGGTCAAGGCGTACCTGGTCCGTTCCTTCTACATCCCCTCGGCCTCGATGCAGAACACGCTGCTCGTCGGGGACCGGGTGCTCGTCAACGAGCTCGTGCCCGGCGTCGTCCCACTGCAGCGCGGTGACGTCGTGGTGTTCCAGGACCCGGGCGGCTGGCTCGGCATGGGCCAGGGCGATGACCTGATCAAGCGCGTCATCGGCCTGCCGGGTGACACGGTGTCGTGCTGCGACGCCCAGGGCCGCCTGTCGGTGAACGGGCACGCGGTGGACGAGCCCTACGTCGTGCTCGAACGCGGGTCGGACCGTGTCGCCGGGAAGGACTTCGAGATCACCGTGCCGAAGGGGCGCATCTGGGTGATGGGCGACAACCGGTACGACTCCGCCGACTCGCGCGTGCACGGCACCGTGCCGGTCGACGACGTCGTGGGGCGGGCCTTCGTGACCACGTGGCCGATCTCGCGGTGGTCGCTGCTGTCCCGGTACGGCGATGAGTGGGACCGGGTCCCGACGCCGTGACCGCTGACGACGAGGGCTTCGGCTACGAGACCGGCGGGGACGACGACCTGTCGATCCACCGGATCGCGACACCGGGCAAGCGGACGGGGACCATCGGTCCACGCCCCGACCACGTCGTGTTCTGGCTCGCCGACGGCCGGGCCAGCCTGACCGCGGACGACGGCGAGCACTGGGAGGTCGGCGCCGAGCGGCCGATGATGCTCTCGGCGTCCGTCGCGTACGGCTTCGAGACCGACGCGACCGCCACGACGCTGCTCCACCTGTCGCCGTCGCTGCTCGGCGACACGGGGGAGTCCTCGGTGTTCGGGCAGCCGGGCGCGGCCGATCCCGCACTCGAACCGCTGCGCGCACTGCTGCGCGAGGCCTCCGGGCGCATCCTCGACCCGGCCCTGCCCGCCGACGACCGTGCGGCCCTGAACCGGCGGATCGCGACCGTCGTCCTGTCGACCTTCGCCCGGTCGCGGACGGACGTCGCGGACCGGATGCGGCGGGCGATCGGCTTCGTGCACGACCACGCCGACCGGGTGCTGACGGTGGCGGACGTCGCGGCGGCCTGCGACCTGAGTGAGCGCGGCCTGCAGGACCTGTTCCGCCGTCGACTCGGCGTCACGCCCATGCAGTACCTGCGTGAGGTCCGGCTCGACCGGGTGCACCTGGAGCTGGGTCGGCCGGGTTCCCGCGCGCTGCTCGTCAGCGAGGTCGCGCGGCGGTGGCGGTTCACCCACCTGGGGCGGTTCGCTGCGTACTACCGGGAACGGTTCGGGGAGCCGCCGCACCAGACCATCGCGCGGAGCGGCACACCCGGAGAACGGTAGTTCTCGCGTTCTTTGCGGATTCCGGCTATCCTGCTCGCGTGGATGCGCGACGGTC
The DNA here is from genome assembly GCF_003224215.1 of Curtobacterium sp. MCLR17_043. Classification (NCBI taxonomy): domain Bacteria; kingdom Bacillati; phylum Actinomycetota; class Actinomycetes; order Micrococcales; family Microbacteriaceae; genus Curtobacterium; species Curtobacterium sp. MCLR17_043. The sequence goes on from NZ_QKLH01000007.1 coordinate 103,987, forward strand.
CGAACTGGGGCAGTACCTCCGCGCCCGTCGGGCACTCGTCCAGCCCGAGGACGTCGGCCTCACTCGCGAGCCTGGACGACGAGTGGACGGCCTGCGCCGTGAAGAGGTCGCGCGGCTCGCGGGCATCAGCCCCGAGTACTACCTGCGGCTCGAACGCGGCCGCGACCACCAGCCGTCCGACCAGGTGCTCGTGGCGCTCGGCCGGGCCCTGCGGCTCGACCACGAGGCCGTCGACTACCTGCGCCGCCTCGCACACGCCGAACGCCGCCGCCCCGAGGGGGTCGTGCCGCCGGGGCTCGACGACTCGGTCCGGTCGCTCCTGGCGCAGTGGTCGCACACTCCGGCGTTCGTGATGGACCGCAACCAGGACATCATCCTGTCCAACGCCCTGGCGAGCGCACTCGGCCCCGTCTACATGGAGCCGGGCGCGAACCTCGTCCTGCAGATGTTCTCCGAGGCGTCCCGGCAGCACGCGGCCGAGTGGGACCGCACCGCGCACCGGGTCGTCGCCGCACTCCGGCTGCACGCCGAACCCGAGGACCCCCGACTGCAGGAGATCGTCGGCACCCTGACCCTGCAGGACCCGGACTTCGCCCGCATCTGGGCCCGGCACGACGTCGCGGTGCAGCGCACCGGGGTCTCGCGGCACTGGATCGACCCGATCGGCTGGGTCGAGTTCCGCTGGCAGAACCTCGCGATCCCGGGCAGCTCGCACGTGCTCGTGACCTTCTGGGCCGACCCCGGCACCCCCGCAGCCGCGGCCGTCGCGTACCTCGCCGCGCAGGTGCAGCAGGGCACCGCCCGCCGGCAGCCGGTCGCGGGCGAGAGCGCGGTGGGGTAGCCGAGCGGTCGTCGCGGTCGCAGCGGTCGCTGCGCTCGCGGTCAGGCGGTCGTCGCGCCCTCGTCGAGCAGCCCCCGGAGCGTCGTGAGCCGTGCGGCGGACTCCTCGTCCACCGCCGTCCACACTACGAGCACGTGCTCGGGGTCCTCCAGCCGACGCAGCTGCTCCCACCGCAGGTCGATCCGGCCCACGAGCGGGTTCTCGAACGCCGACTCCCCGCGTCGAGCCGGCCGCACCGCGCCGCCGGCCCACTCGGTCGCGAACGTCGTGCTCCGCGCCATCAGCTCGCCCAGGAGCTCCTGGAACCGGTCGTCGGCGTCGTGCTCGTCCAGCGAGTCCCGGAGCATCGCGGCGGTGCGGTGCGCCTCGGCCTCCCAGCCGTCGACCGAGTCCTCGACCCAGGGGTTCAGGAAGGTGAACCGCGCCAGGTTCGTGCCGACGGTGAGGGACGCGGACAGGGCACCGGCGAGCCGGTTCGCCGCCACGACGTCCAGGTGGCGGTCGAAGACCACGACCGGTTCGGCGAGCGCGTCCACGAAGTCCTGGGCCGACGTCGTCGTCGTGCCGTCCTCGTGTTCCATGCGATCACGCTAACCGGCCGGGCCGTGGAGCAGGGGGGAGAAGGGGGCCCCGGCGGGGACCCCGTCGCTGCGCCTCCGCCCCGCAGGGGGACCCCGGCACGGTGTGTCCGACCGTCGGAGGGCACCGTGCGCCGCACCCGGAGCCGCCGGCACGCGCTGCCAGCGGGGGTGACGGGCAACGACAGGGACACGACGGTGAAGGGCCCGCAGCCCTAGCGTGACGACGCCGGGACCCCCCGGTCCCCGCACCACCCCAGACGTTCGTCACGAAGGAGACCCGCAATGGCTGCACCCACCATCGTTCTCGTCCACGGCGCGTTCGCCGACTCCGCCAGCTGGGCACCCGTCACCCGCGAGCTGCTCGACCGCGGCCACACCGTCCTCGTCCCGCCCGTCTACAACCGCAGCCTCGCCGAGGACGCCGCCTCGATCCGCGCCGTCGCCGAGCACGTCGACGGGCCGGTCGTCCTCGCCGGGCACTCGTACGGCGGCGCCGTGATCACCGTCGCCGGCGAGGCTGAGAACGTCGTCGGACTCGTCTACGTCTCCGGCTACGTGCTCGAGGTCGGCGAGAGCCTGGGGCAGCTGCAGGGCGGGTTCCCCGACTCCGACCTCGCCGCGAACCTGGTGTACACGCCGTACCCGGTCGCCGGCGCCGAGGACGGCACCGACGTCTCCGTCGCGATCGACGCGTTCCCGCAGGTCTTCGCCGCCGGGGTCGACCCGCGCGTCGCCGAGGTGCTCGCCGTCTCGCAGCGCCCGCTCTCCGGCGCGGCCTTCGGCGAGCCGGCGTCCGCCGCCGCGTGGAAGACCACCCCCGCGTGGGCAATCGTCTCGTCCGACGACCACACCATCAACCCCGAGGTCGAGCGCTTCGGCTCCTCCCGCGCCGGCATCACCGACGTGACCGAGCTCGCCGCCCCGCACCTCGTCATGCAGACCCACCCGAAGGACGTCGCCGACGTCATCGAGCGGGCCGTCGCCGCGACCAGCGCGACCGACGCCGCCGCCTGACCCGACCATCCCTGGAGGCGCGGTGCGCGCCCGACGCACACCGCGCCTCCAGGATGTCCCCGTCCCACCCCAGGAGGCGACGTGACCACGGAACGCACCACCGAAGCACCCCGCGGCGGCGCCCTGGCGCCGCTCGCGATCCCGGTCTTCCGCGCCCTGTGGATCGCGGTGCTGGTGAGCAACATCGGCAGCTGGATGCAGACCGTCGGCGCGCAGTGGCTGCTCGTCGACGAGCACGCCGCACCCGTCGTCGTCGCCCTCGTGCAGACCGCGTCGAGCCTGCCGGTGCTGCTCGTCGGGATCCCCGCCGGGGTGATCGGCGAGTTCGTCGACCGGCGGCGGCTGCTCATCGGCGTGCAGGCGTTCCAGGTGGTCGTCGGCGTCGTGATGACCGTGCTCACCGCGACCGGAGACATGACCCCGGCGCTCCTGCTCACCGTCACGTTCCTGCTCGGTACCGCCTCGGCGCTCCAGCTGCCCGCGTACCAGGCGCTCGTGCCCGAGATCGTGCCGCGCGCCGCGATCACCGACGCCGCGGCGCTCAGCTCCGTCGGCGTCAACGTCGCCCGGGCGATCGGACCGGCGCTCGCCGGGGTGGTGATCGCGCAGCTCGGCGTGCCGTTCGTGTTCGCCGCCAACGCGCTGTCGTTCGCGCTCTTCCTGGTGGTGCTCGTCGCCTGGCGCGGCTACCAGCGCCCCGAGACGCGGGCCGAACCGTTCATCGACGCCACCCGCGCCGGGCTGCGGTACGTCCTGCACGCGGCGGTCGTCCGCCGGCTGCTCGTGCAGCTCGCCGTCTTCATGGTGCCCGCGAACGCGCTGTGGGCACTCCTGCCGCTCGTCGCCGACGGCTCGCTCGGCCTGTCCTCCGGCGGGTACGGACTGCTGCTCGCCGCCGTCGGCACCGGGTCGGTCGGCGGGGCGTTCCTGATGCCTGCGGTCCGTGCGCGGCTCGGCATCGGCCGCACGGTCGGCATCGCCTCGGTGGTGTTCGGCGTCTGCACCACGGTCGTCGCGCTCGTCCCCGTGCTGGCGGTCGTGCTCGTCGCGCTGCTGGTCGGCGGGGTGGCCTGGATCGCGGTGGTGACGACACTGAACGGCACCGTGCAGGCGTTCCTGCCCGCCTGGGTCCGGACCCGCGGGCTCGCCGCCTACCAGCTCGTGCTCTTCGGCTGCACCGCGATCGGTGCGGCGCTCGCCGGCGCGGTCGCCACACCGCTCGGGGTGACGGGGGTGCTCGCCGGAGCCGGAGTCCTCACCGCGCTGAGTGCCGCACTGCTGCTCGTGTCCGGGTTCCCGGTGCTCACCGACCGGCAGCGCGCCGTGACGCCGATGCCCTTCGGGGACGAGGTGTTCGTGGCGGACGACCACGGCGCGGCGACGGGGGAGACCCTCGTGCTGCTGCACTGGACGGTCCCGGCGGATGCGGTCGACCAGTTCCGGGAGCGTGCCGAGCGGCTCGGGCGGAGTCGTCGGCGGACCGGTGCCCGTGACTGGAACCTCTACCGGGACGCCGCGACCGGGCCGGACGCCTGGGTCGAGGCGTTCCGGGTGGGGTCGTGGCAGGAGCACGTCGACCAGCACGAGGTCCGGCAGACCGGGGACGACGCGCGGACCCTGCAGTCGGTGCGCGAGGTCGCTGGCGAGCCGCGCGTGGAGCACCTGGTCGCGGAGGGGGTGGGTAGCCCGTCGTCGGGGTGACGGGTGGGGTCAGCGGCCGGTCGTGGTGGCGGGCGGGGTCAGCAGCCCGTCGTGGTGGCGGGCGGGGTCAGCGGCCGGTCGTGGTGGCGGGTGGTTGTCAGCAGCCGGTCGTGGTGAGGGTCACCGTCGCGACCGTGCCGTCGGACACCTTGGTCGTCTGCGGGCACAGGTCACCGGCGCGGACCGTGACCTTGCCGAGGGGGACGCCCGCGAATTCGGCCGTTCCACCCGGGAACACCCGCTGGTGCTCGGAGAGCTTGCCGGTCGAGGCGAACACCTTGACCTCGTAGGGGTGGTCGGCGGCGTTCGACGACACCGTGACCGACACCTGGCCGGTGGAGTCGTGGGCGCCACAGCCGGCGAGGGCCAGGAGCGCGGCCACGCCGAGGACGGTTGCGGGGACGACTCGGAGCACGACGACCAGGGTACGCCGACGCGCCCGACGATCTGCGCCCTCCGGACTGGGGCCAGGCCCTGTCCGTTCAGCGCGTTACCGTGGAAGCATGCAGCCGGAAACCGCGATGTCCGTGCCCGCGCCGACCGGGGCCGATGCCGTCCGGCGAGCGGCCCTGATCGCGGCGCTCGACGTGGTCGACGGTGGCGTCGAGGAACGGTTCGAACGGATCACCCGCATCGCGCGCGAGGCCCTCGGGGTCTCCGGCTCCTTCCTCAACCTGGCCGGCGAGACCACCCTGACGATCAAGTCGCAGCAGAGCGACGCAGCCTTCGGGCCGGTCATCCCGCTGCAGGACACCTTCTGCGGACGGACCCTGGGCGAGCAGGGGCCCGTGGTCGTCCCGGATGCCCGCGAGGACGCCCGGTACGCGGACCTGCCGATGGTGCTCGGTGACCCGAACGTCCGGTTCTACGCCGGGGTCGGGCTCCGTGCCGGCGACGACGACCTGAAGATCGGCACCCTCTGCCTGATCGACCCCGAGCCGCGCACCCTCGACACCGACGAGCTCGAACTGCTGCAGGAACTCGGCGTCTGGGCGGAGCGCGAACTGCTCGCCGGAGCCGACGAGGACCGCCTGCGCACCGTGCTCAACGGCCTGCAGCCGACCGAGGTGCAGGTTCCCGGGTACCGGATCACGGGGATGTCGATCCCGCACGGGCTCGTCTCCGGTGACTTCCACGACTGGCACCGCTCCGGCGAGGACTCGATCCACCTGACCGTGTCCGACGTCATGGGCAAGGGGATGTCCGCCGGGCTCCTCGCCGCGAACATCCGCGGAGGCCTGCTCGCCCGCGGCGACCAGGACCCGGGCACCGCCGTCGCCGAACTCGAGGCGCAGGTCGCCCCCGAGCTCAGCCGTGCCGAGTCCTTCGCGACGATGTTCCACGGCCGACTGGCCCCGTCCACCGGGCGACTCGACTTCGCCGACGCCGGCCACGGGCTCGTGCTGCAGCTCCGTGACGACGGTGCCGAGCGGATCCTGCGGTCGTCGGACCTGCCGATCGGGCTGCACCCCGCCGGGATGCCCCGCGCGGCCGGGTCGCTCGTGCTCCGGCCCGGTGACGTGCTCATCGTCGTGACCGACGGCGCGCTCGAGCTCTGGGACTCCACGCTCGCGTCGCTGTCCGAGCTGGGGTCGCTGTACCGGGAGTCCCCGGACGTCGAGACGTTCCTGCAGCGGGTGCGCGCACGCGTCGCCGAGCACGACCCGGGCGACGACCTGACCGTCGTCGTCGTGGCGCGCGACGCCGTCGAGGCGCTCGAGGCCTGACCGGTCGAGAACTGTCGGCTGGCTCGTCGGCGGTCACGCGGCGGGTCGTCGCCGGCCGAGTGGTCGCGACGTGTCGTGCGTGGGCCGCCGAGTGGTCACGAACCGTCGGCTGGCGGGGCGTTGGCCGACGGTTCGTGACCGTTCGCCGGACCTGAGCGGGGTGTCGTGACCGTCCGGCCGGCGACGGGCGTCACGCGGCGAGTGGTCGCGACGTGTCGTGGGTGGGCCGCCGGGTGGTCACGAACCGTCGGTCGGCGGGGCCTCGGCCGACGGTTCGTGACCGTTCGCCGGACCTGAGCGGGGTGTCGTGACCGTTCGGCCGGCGACGGGCGTCACGCGGCGAGGGGTCGCGACGTGTCGTGCGTGGGGTGCCGAGTGGTCGCGAACCGTCGGTTGGCGGGGCCTCGGCCGACGGTTCGTGACCGCACGACAGACGTGAGCGGGGTGTCGTGACCGTCCGGGCCACGCCACGCCACACCACGCGCCGGCCGGGCGCGGCGTCAGGCGCCGAGGCGCTCGATCAGCTCGGCGTAGCGCGCAGCCGTGCGCTCGACGATCTCGTCCGGGAGCACCGGCGGCGTGCCCTGGCGGTCCCAGTGCGCGCTGAGCCAGTCCCGCACGATCTGCTTGTCGAACGAGTCGGTGCGGTCGGCGGAGCGGGCGTCCCAGTAGCGGCTGGAGTCGCTCGTCAGGACCTCGTCGGCGATGCGGATCCGGCCGGTGGCGTCCTGCCCGAACTCGAACTTGGTGTCGGCGATGACGACGTCCCGCTCGAGCGCGATGGCCGCGGCCTCGGTGTAGACGTGCAGCGAGAGCTCGCGCAGGGTGGCGGCGGTCTCGGCACCGACCAGGTCGACGGTCTGCTCGTACGAGATGTTCTCGTCGTGCTCGCCCTGGGCCGCCTTGTACGCCGGCGTGTAGATCGGTTCCGGCAGGCGGTCACCGTTGGAGAGCCCCGCGGGGAGCGCGACGCCGCACACGCTGCCGGTCTCCTGGTACTCGGCCCAGCCGCTGCCGACCAGGTACCCGCGCACGACGCACTCGACGGGGAACATCGTGAGCGGCATGACGTGCATCGACCGTGCCTCGACCTCGGCCGGCACGGGGGTGCCACCGGAGGACGGACCGATGATGTGGTTCGGGACGTCGCTCAGCTGGGTGAACCAGAACCGCGACAGGCGGGTCAGCAGCTCGCCCTTGCCCGGGATCGGCGGCTCGAGCGCGAAGTCGTACGCGCTGACCCGGTCCGAGGCGACGAGCAGCAGCTCGGACGCGCTCGCCAGGTCGGCGGTGCCCTCGGGCACGTAGAGCTCGCGGACCTTGCCGGACGAGACGTGCCGCCAGCCGGCGATCGGCGCGGGGGCGGTCACTTCGCGACCTTCGCGGCGATGTCGGTGCGGAACTGCGCGCCCTCGAGCGTGATGTCGCCGAGCCCGGCGTAGGCACGTTCACGGGCCTGGGCGAAGTCGGACCCGGTCGCCACGACGCTGAGCACCCGGCCACCCGTGGCGACGAGCGTGTCGTCGAGGACGCCGGTGGCGGCGTGCGCGACCGAGACGCCGTCGCGGGCGTTCGCGTCGTCGATGCCGGTGATCGGTCGACCGGTCTGCGGGTTCTCCGGGTAGCCCTCGCTCGCCAGGACGACGGTCACGGCGACCTCGTCGCGGAACACGGGCGCGGGCACGGCACCGAGCTGCCCGGTGGCGGCGGCCAGCAGGAGTTCGCTGAGCGGCGTGGCCAGGCGGGGGAGCACGACCTGCGTCTCCGGGTCACCGAAGCGCGCGTTGAACTCGATCACGCGGACGCCCTGCTCGGTGACGATGAGGCCGCAGTACAGGAGTCCGACGAACGGCGTGCCCTCGTGCTCGAGACGACGGACGGTCGGCAGCGCGACGAGCTCGGTGACCTCGTCGACGAAGGCCTGCTCGGACGGCCAGCGGTCGGCGAGCCACGGCAGCGGCGAGTATGCGCCCATGCCGCCCGTGTTCGGTCCGAGGTCGCCGTCGGCCAGGCGCTTGTAGTCCTGCGCGGGGCTGAGCGCGCGGACGTCGTGCCCGTCGCTCAGGAAGAACAAGGAGACCTCTTCGCCGTCGAGGAACTCCTCGACCACGACGTGTCCGTGCTGGAGCCAGTAGGTGGCGTGGTCGATCGCGGCCTGGCGGTCGTCGGTCACGAGCACGCCCTTGCCGGCGGCGAGCCCGTCGGCCTTGACCACGTACGGGGCGCCGAGCTCGTCGATCGCGGCGACGGCTTCGTCCGCCGTGCCCGCGTAGACCGGACGCCCCGTGGGCACACCGGCTTCGCCCATGATCCGCTTAGCGAACGCCTTCGAGCCCTCGAGCTGCGCGGCGGCCTTGCCCGGCCCGAACACCGGGATGCCGCGGGTGCGCACCGGGTCGGCCACGCCGGCGATGAGCGGGGCCTCTGGGCCCACGACGACGAGCTCGACGTCGTTCTCGATGGCGTACTCGGCGACGAGCGCACCGTTGGTGGGGTCGAGGGAGACGGTCTCGACGTCGGCGGCGATGCCGGCGTTGCCGGGCGCTGCCGTGATGACGTGACCCGCATGCTCAGCGAGGAGGGCCGTGATGATCGCGTGCTCGCGGGCACCGGAACCGAGGACGAGGATTCGCACCCGATCACCCTACCCAGCCCGACTCGCCGCCCGCGATGCGAGGGCTAGCCTGTGGAGATGCCACCCAGGAGGATCGAGGACGCTGACGGGCGCGCGGCACTGGCCGCCGTGCGCCGTGGGGAGACGGCCCGACCGGCCGTCGCGACCGCGGTGCGGTGGACGTTGCAGTGCCTGGCGGACGAGGTCCCGGGCAACAGCGTCGAGGTTCGGGTGCCGCCCTTCGCCGCCGTCCAGGCCGTGCCCGGACCCCGGCACACCCGTGGCACGCCGCCGAACGTGGTCGAGACCGACGCCACCACGTGGCTGGCACTCGCGTCCGGTGAGCTGACCTGGGCCGAGGCGGTCGCGCAGTCGCGCGTCAGTGCCTCGGGCTCGCGCGCCGACCTGACGGCGTTCCTGCCGGTCCGGCTGCCCGCCCCTGGCGCCTGACCCTGCGAGCCGCCGGCACCGATCCGCCGGCACCGAGCCGCCGCGGCGAAAGCGCCTGCGGAGAACTCCCGCGGGAATTAGGTAGTGCCTACCGATGCGCTCGCATCGACCGGGTTCCTAAGCTTGAAGTCGCCGGGATTCGGACCCGACCCGAACGGGTCCGAACCCGGCGACAGGCACCAAGGTACGCGATGTTCCACACAACGTGTCAATCGCAGCGGCGCGTCGTGCTGCAATCCGCAACGTTCTTGCGTGCGCGACAGCCGACGCGGAACGCGGAGTCGGCCGCGCCGAGTACCGAGCAGTTCAGAGCAGCTCGCTGAGCTCCGACCGCGCGTGCAGGTCCCACTTCGCGAAGACACGCGACAGGTGCGCGTCGATCGTCCGCGTCGAGAGCCCGAGGGACTCCGCGATCCGCCGGTTGCTCAGCCCCTGCGCGGCGAGTTCGGCGACCTCGTACTCGCGCTTCGTCAGCGGCGGTTTCGAGTGTCCCGCGGTCACGGAGATGCCGTGTGCCGCGAGCAGTCCCTGCGCCGCGATCACCCGCGTCCGGTCGCTGGCGCGCACGGCGTCGGCGTACTCGATCACCGCGGCGGCGAGGGGCCCGTCGACGCGGGTGGCGGCCTCGCGCATCCGCTCGAGCGAGCCGGTCGAGTCGCGCCCCTGCGCCATGCCGACCGCGTGGTGCAGGGCGTACCCGTACATCACGTGCGTCCACGAGCCGTTCGCCGTGCTGCGTTCGATGATCTCGTCGGCGTGCTGCAGTCCGGCCGGGTTGCCGAGCACGGCCTCGGTCCAGGCGATCGACACGGCGACCTGCTCGCCGGTGATGCGCATCGCCCGTTGCGGGGTGGTCCGGGCTCGTTCGAGCGCGCTGGCGGCTGCTTCCGGGCGTCCGCCGTACGCGAGCGCCAGGGCCAGCCGCGCCCAGGGGTAGGCAGCGAACCCGCCGTGGTCGGCGATGTCGTACCGCTCGCACGCCGCCGAGAACGCGGCGACGGCGTCGTCCCAGCGGCGCTGTGCGATCGCCAGGTTGCCCTGGCCGATGAGCTCGAGCGTGAAGTCGTACTTCAGGTAGGGGCTGGACCGGCCCGCCGGCACCTCGATGATCAGGTCGTCCAGGTCGCCGCGCCACATCTGCACCTGGTGCAGGACGGAGGAGTTCTCGCCGACGCTCCAGGGCGCTGCCTCGACGTGGGCCACGGCGGTGGCCAGGGCGCGGTGGCCGAGCGCGGACGCGTCGTCCAGCCGGCCGGCGGTCGCCAAGGCCATCACGGCGCAGGGTGCGACGGCGAGGAACGACATCGGCATCGTCGGGGCGTCCACGATGCCGCTGCGCTCGATCTCGGCCCGGACCTCGGCGAAGTCGCCGCCCCAGCCCTGGTGCGCCATCCGCAGCAGCCGGAGCCGTTCGACGGCCTCGTCGGACACGACCAGGCGCGTGGCGGCATCGGTCAGGGCGACCGCCGCCGCGATGTCGTCGTCGTGGAACTGGCGGATGTTCGCCAGGGTCTCGCACGCTTCGATGACGGCCTCGTCGGTGACGTCGCCGACGTGCCGCTTCGCCACGGCCCAGGCGGCTTCGGCGTCGGCGCGGCCGGCTTCACGGCCGTCCGAGTACGAGTACGCCAGCGAGCGGAGGCAGTGCGCCGCGACCTGTTCGGTGGGGGTGAGCGTCGTGCGGAGCGCTGCCGAGGCCAGGGCGATCGCGCTCTCGTGCTCCTGCAGCCGCACGGCGACCTGCGCCGCGTCGAGCAGCTGGTCGACCGACGGCAGGACCCCGCACTCGAGCGACCACAGTGCGGCACGCAGGCGTGCGGCGGGCGGTGCGCCCTCGGGCCGATCGGTGCGGAAGGCGTTGGCGCGCGCGAAGAGTGCCGTTCGCCGGGCCACCGGCACCAGGGTGCGGATGACCTCGCCGACGAGCGGGTGCGACGGCCGGACGACCGCGGCACCGTCGTCGAGCGAGTCGATGCGGACCAGGCCGAGCGCGACGACCCGGTCGACGTCCCCGCCGGTCACCAGGCCGAGCAGGCGGGCGAGCGGGATCGGGTCGGCGAGGGCGACGATGTCGACGACGTCGCGCAGGTCCTCCGGCAGCGACCCGAGTTCGGTGCGGTACATGTCCGCGAGGCTGTCCGACGCGGTCACGCGCCCGCGCCAGTACCACCCGGTCGCGGTGTGGTCGAGGGCGCCGGAGACCCGCGCCGCACGGACCACCTCGCGCAGGTACAGCGGGTTGCCGGCGGTGGCGCGGTGGACGCGCTCGGCCGAGGCGTTCTCGAGCGGCGAGCCCAGCGCCTCGGCCACGAGCGCCGCGGTCTCGTGCAGCGCCAGGGGCTGCAGGTCGATGCGCTCGAGCAGGTCGTCCTGCCACAGCGCGCGGAGCGGCTCGGGGAGCGCCGTGAAGTCGCGGCAGGTCAGGACGAGCCGAGCACCCTGCCGGCGGACCAGCCAGGCGACGTACCGCGCGGAGATCGCGTCGAGGTGGTCGGCGTCGTCCACGCGGAGCAGGACGTCGCGGTCGACGAGGTCCTCGATCGCACGGAAGCGCTGCTCGGCGCCGGTATCGTCGGACAGCTCCGAGATGGACGCCGGCAACTCGCCGAAGCGCTCGGCGACGGCGCCGAAGGGCATCGACCGGCTCGCGGCGACCGCCGTGATCGGCACGACGACGGTGCGGCCGGTGCCGTCGCGACCGGCGACGCGGTCGGTGACCCGCGCCGCAGCGGTGCTCTTGCCGATGCCGGGGGCACCGACGAGCGCGACGCTCCATCGGTGCTCGGCGACGACGGCGACGGCGCGGTCCTCTTCCGCGCGCTGTGCGACGGGCCAGGCCACGCGGGCGGGGGCGGCCGGTCGGCGTCGGCGGGCGGGTGCGGTTCGTTCACGCATCCGACACACCTCCTCCGCTTGGGATACCGACCAGTAGCGACCATCCTCTCCCGGATCGGTCGCCGCGCACAGGCCGCGGGACGTCCCACAGTGGGGGACAATGGACGGGTGAGCAACACCGATCAACCCGACGAGCAGCCGCTCCCCACGCCGGCACCGGCTCCCAGCGCGGTCGCCAGCCCCGACGAGGTCACCATCCGCCGTGCACCGAAGTTCGGCGTGTTCATCGTCGGCGGTGCCGTGCTCGGGTTCCTCGCGACCCTCGTCGTGGTCGCCCTCACCATGAACCTCGGCGGCCAGCGGGACCAGACCAGCTTCGGCAGCCTGGTCGGCTACTTCAGCCTGTGGGGCGTCACGATCGGCGCCTTCGTCGGTGCGGTCGTCGCCGTCGTGTTCGACCGGGTCTACGCCCGGCGGTCGGCCCGCCTGACGGCGGAGCGCGTCGAGGTCGAACTGCCGCCCGAGACGGTCGACGGTGAGCTCGACGACCACGGTGACCAGCGGCCGTAGCCGCCCCCGACCAACGGACTGGAGGCCCGGTGCCAGCTGGCATCGGGCCTCCAGTCCGTCTGGTGGTCGCGATGGCGACCCCCCACTCAGCTGAGCTGGTTCGCCTCGACCCAGGACAGGTACTCCGGGCTCACGGTGCCCGTGACGTACTCGCCGGTGAAGCAGCTCATCTCGAGGTCGGTCACGTCCGAGCCCTCGATGATGGCGTCGCGCATGTCCCCGACCTCCTGGTAGATCAGGTGGTCGCTGCCGAGCACGCGGTTGATCTCCGGGATCTTCCGGTCGTGCGCGATGAGCTCCGCACGCGTCGGCATGTTGATGCCGTAGACGTGCGGGAACCGGACAGGGGGAGCGGCGCTCGTGAACGTGACCTCGTTCGCGCCGGCGGCCCGGGCCATCTCGACGATCTCGCGGCTCGTGGTGCCGCGGACGATCGAGTCGTCGACGATCAGGATGTTCTTGCCCTTGAACTCGGACGACATCGCGTTGAGCTTCTGGCGCACCGAACGCTTGCGCTCCGCCTGCCCCGGCATGATGAAGGTGCGGCCGACGTAGCGGTTCTTGTAGAAGCCCTCGCGGTACTCGATGCCGAGCTTCCGGGCGACCTGCATGGCCGCCGGACGGCTCGAGTCCGGGATCGGCATGACCACGTCGATGTCACCGGTCGGCGCGTACTGCTCGATGGTGTCGGCGAGGCGGTTGCCGAGGCGCAGACGCGCGTCGTAGACCGAGATGCCGTTCATCACCGAGTCGGGACGCGCCAGGTAGACGTACTCGAACGAGCACGGCACCAGGCGCGGGTTCTTCGCGCACTGGCGGGCGTGCATCTGGCCGTTCATCTCGATGAAGACGGCCTCGCCCGGAGCGATGTCGCGGACGATCTCGTAGCCGCCGGACTCGAGCACGAGCGACTCGCTCGCGACGACCCACTCCGGCTGCCCGGCCTCGTCGAACTTGTGGCCGAGGATCAGCGGGCGGATGCCGAACGGGTCACGGAAGGCCAGCAGCCCGTGCCCGGCGATGGTCGCGATCGTGGCGTAGGAGCCCTCGACCCGCTCGTGCACGCGCTCGACGGCGTCGAAGACCTGACCCGGGTCGAGGTTCGCGCCGCGGACCTGGCCCTGCAGCTCGTGCGCCAGCACGTTCACCAGGAGCTCGGTGTCACTCGTCGTGTTCAGGTGACGACGGTCGATGTCGAACAGTTCACGCGTGAGTTCCCGCGTGTTGGTGAGGTTGCCGTTGTGGACGAGGACGATGCCGTACGGCGCGTTCACGTAGAACGGCTGGGCTTCTTCTTCGTTCGTCGCGGCGCCCTTGGTGGCGTAGCGGACGTGTCCGAGCCCCATGGTGCCGAGGAGGGCACGCATGTCGCGGGTTCGGAACGCCTCGCGCACGTGCCCGCGGGTCTTGTGCATGTGGTGCACGTGACCCTCGACCGTGGCGATGCCCGTCGAGTCCTGCCCGCGGTGCTGCAGGAGGAGCAGTGCGTCGTAGATGGATTGGTTGGCGGGGCCCTGCGCAACAAGGCCGACGATGCCGCACATTCGCGGGTGTGCTCCAGACCGTAGAATCGGGGGGTACCGAACAAGTCTGCCATGTCACCGCGAAGGACTCCGCATGCCCAACCCGTACGCCGAAGCCGGAGTGGACACCGCTGCCGGTGACCTGGCCGTCGAACTGATGAAGTCCGCGGTCGCGGCCACCCACAACGCCTCGGTCCTCGGTGGCGTCGGTGGGTTCGCCGGGCTCTACGACGTCTCGTTCCTGAAGGACTTCTCACACCCGTTGCTCGCGACCTCGACCGACGGCGTCGGCACCAAGGTCGCCATCGCGCAGGCGATCGACAAGCACGACACCATCGGGCAGGACCTGGTCGGCATGGTCGTCGACGACATCGTCGTGGTCGGCGCGAAGCCGCTGTTCATGACCGACTACATCGCCTGCGGCCGAGTAGTGCCGGGCCGGATCGCCGACATCGTCGCCGGCATCGCCCGCGGCTGCTCGGAGACCGGCACCGCCCTGGTCGGCGGCGAGACCGCCGAGCACCCGGGGCTGCTCGGCCCGGACGACTACGACGTGGCCGGTGCGGCGACGGGTGTCGTCGAGGCCGACGCGCAGCTCGGCGCACACCTGGTGCAGGACGGCGACGTGGTCCTGGCGATCGAGTCGTCGGGCCTGCACTCCAACGGGTACTCGCTCGTGCGGCACATCCTGGCGTCGCGGGGCGTCGGCTTCACGGACCAGCTGCCCGAACTGAGCGGCGTCGGGTTCGGCGGCGCGGTCTCCGTCGGCGAAGCCCTGCTCGAGCCGACCCGGCTGTACACCGCCCCGCTCCTGGCACTGCTCGAGCAGCACCCGGGCGCGGTGCACTCGCTCTCGCACGTGACCGGTGGTGGCATCGCCGCGAACCTGGCGCGCGTGCTGCCCGTCGGCTCCTGGGTCGAGGTCGACCGTTCCACCTGGCAGCCGCTCCCGGTGTTCCGGGTCCTGGCCGACATGGCCGGCACCCCGATCGAGGACACCGAGGGCACCTGGAACCTGGGCATCGGCATGTTCGCCGTCGTCTCGGCCGGGGCTGCTGCCGAGGTCATCGCCTCGCTCGGTGCCGCCGGCATGCCCACGTGGCCCGTCGGCACGATCGCCACGTCCGCACGGGACCTGACCGGGTTCGAGCAGGGCGCCAAGGGTGTCGACGGCGGCGCGGTCCGGCTCGTCGGGAGCTACGCGGGCTGACCCGTTGGGCGGCTGCGGGCAGGCGGCTCCGGCTCCGCCGCGCCGTGGTGCGCCGCGCCGTGGTGCGTGCGGTGAGTGGTCACGAACCGTCGTTCGGCTGGCCTGCAGCCGACGCTTCGTGACCGCTCGGCATCACTCCCGCGGGGAGTCGTGACCACTCGGGCGCGGTGCCGGGCGCGGGACTCGGGCAGCCTTTCCCGTACCGCCGGTGCTTCGTGTGCCGGGGACTCGCCATGGTGCCTGCGGCGGGTGGTCACGAACCGTCGCCTGGCGGGCCTGCATCCGACGGGTTGTGACCACTCGGCGTCGTGCGCACGGTGAGTCGTGACCACTCGGGGCCGGGAACCGAGCGCGCCGACGGGTGTCCGGGCACGCGGAAACGCCGCGCTGCCCGAGGGCTGCGCGGCGTGACTGCGAGAGAGGTCAGGCGGACTTGTTCTGGTCTGCCTGGGTCTCGAACTCGTCTTCGTCTTCCGCCGGTTCCGGACCGTACTGGTCCGCCCAACGGTCGACGTAGTTCTCGTCGGAGTGTTGTCCGGCGGAGAGCTCCTGCTCGAGCGCACCGTAGTTCGTCTGCGGGCTGAAGTACTTCAGCTCACGGGCGACCTTGGTGTGCTTCGCCTTCTGACGGCCGCGCCCCATGCGTGACCCCCTCGTTCGGCTCTGGTCCGGTCCTGGCGAATGACGGAAGATCACTCGGGGAACCAGACGGTTCGTGGTTTGAAATCTGCCGATCACTCTACCATGTACCTCGATCTGGACGTCGCGCGACGGCTGGCCCGCACAGCAGAATCGAAGTGATGACGGAACCCCTCGAGACCCCGGTCGACCAGCACGCCCGCGTGGTGGTGATCGGTGCGGGGCAGGCGGGGCTCTCCGTGGGATACCACCTGCGTCGTCTCGGGCTCGTCCCCGGCAGCGACCTGGTGATCCTCGACCGCGCGCCGAGCACCGGTGGGGCGTGGCAGTTCCGGTGGGCGGCCCTGCGGCTCGGAGCGGCGCACCGGGTGCACGACCTGCCCGGCATGCGTGCGATGGGCCTGGAGTTTGAGGACGCCGACCGGTCGCGGCCTGCACGGGACGTCGTCGGGGAGTACTACCGGCGGTTCGAGCAGCACTACGACCTGCGGGTGCGGCGCCCGGTCACGGTGACGTCCGTCGCACGCATCGGCGGCGGCGACGCCCCGGCGGGCGACGCCCCGGCGGACGGTGACCTGTGCGTCACGACCCGGAGCGCCGACGGTACCGTCACGCGCATCCGTGCGGAGGTCGTGGTGAACGCATCCGGTACGTGGGGCACCCCGTTCGTGCCGTGGTACCCGGGGCGCGACGTGTTCCGCGGACGCCAGGTCGACACGACCGAGTACCGCAGCGCCTCTGAGTTCGCCCGCCAGGACGTCGTGGTGGTGGGCGGTGGGACGAGCGCGATCGGGTTCCTGCTCGAACTCGACGGCGTCGCCCGTTCGACGCAGTGGTTCACCCGGCGCCCGATGGTCTGGGCCGGGACGGCGTCGCTCGACGTCGAGTCCGCCGTGGCCGCCGTCGACGAACAGGACCGTGCTGCCCGCGCCGGCGAGGTCCTGCCGAGCATCGTCAGTGGCACCGGGGTCCCGGTGTCGCGACGGATCCGCGCCGGCATCGACCGCGGTGTGCTGCGCGACGAGCCGATGTTCACCCGGATGGACGAGACCGGGGTGGTGCGGGCAGACGGCACCCACGTACACGCCGACGCGGTGATCTGGGCGACGGGGTTCCGGGCCGACCTGCGGCACCTCGCGCCGCTGCACCTGCGGACCACGGCGGGCGGGGTGGTGGTCGAGGACGGCCGGTCGGCCGAGGAGCCGCGCTTGTTCCTGGCCGGCTACGGTCCCCAGGCATCGACCATCGGTGCGAACCGGGCCGGCCGACGCATCGCCCGCCAGGTCATGGACGCGCTGGCGGGCTGAACGGCACTGCGACGCCTCGCACGGTGCGAGGGGCAGCGTGAACGGTGCGAGGTTCCGTTCCCGGTGCGGGCCTCGTGAGCTCTCACCGGGAACGGAACCTCGCACCAGACGAAACCGGGACGCGCGGCTCAGGCGGGGAGGGGCTCCTCGACGCCACGACGACGGCGCGACGACTTGAGCACCAGGGCGTCGAGCGAGAACCGCCCGGGCCCGGTCAGCGCCACGGCGAGGGACGCCACCGCGAGGACGAGCACGTACTCGAAGCCGCCGTCCTGCGAGTAGAAGCCCGCGGTGCCGTGGGCCAGGAACCCGGCGACGACCATGTCGACTGCCAGCAGGACGCCGACGACGCGGGTCGCGACGCCGAGCACGAGCAGGACGCCGCCGACGAGCTCGAGGCCAGCGACGAGGGGTGCTGCGACCTCGGCGAGGGGGACGCCCATGCCCGAGAAGCCCTGCACCACGTTGGGGATGCCCTGGGCGAACTTCTGGGCGCCGTGGGCGATGAACACCACCCCGAGGACGATGCGGAGCGCGGTCAGGCCGATGGAGGTCGATGTCGTTCGCATGGCCACGAAGGTAACCGGTGACGCGTCATCGATCGTCCTCGAACAGGGGACTGACCGCGCTTCGCCAGAACATGCCCAGAGCATGCCCAGACAGCGGTCCGCCGAAGGGCGGACTGCTTCTCAGGAATCGGCGCCGCGGCCGGTCTGCTGCTGGAGGCGGTCGATGTGCTCCGACGCCTGCGCCTTGGTGAGGTCGGCGGGGAGCTCCTCGCCGGCTTCACGGGCCAGGGTGTCGAGGTAGCTGCGCTGCGGTCCGGTCATCGGCTCGTCGCCGGTGACCCACTGCTCGGGGTCCTTGCTCGCGTCGGTGGAGGGGTCGGGTCGGGGGCCGCCCAGGGTCTCGCCCTGGATCGGTGCGTCCGGGGTCTGCTGCTGGTCGCGGTCTGCGTCACTCATGTCCGCGACGGTACGCCG
This sequence comes from Curtobacterium sp. MCLR17_043, assembly GCF_003224215.1. Taxonomy (NCBI): domain Bacteria; kingdom Bacillati; phylum Actinomycetota; class Actinomycetes; order Micrococcales; family Microbacteriaceae; genus Curtobacterium; species Curtobacterium sp. MCLR17_043. Next base: position 121,982 of record NZ_QKLH01000007.1, read on the forward strand.
CACCCCCGTCACGACACGCAGCAGCGGCGTCCCCCGAAGCGGCTCAGCGGCTCAGCGGCCCAGCGGCACAACGGCACAACGGCACGCATCGAACCGAAGCCGCTCAGCGGCCCAGCGCGCACGACGGTACGCATCCGCACCGAAGCGGCTCAGACCGCGGTCGCCGCGTACCGCACCAGGTCCGCCCCGACGGCACTCGTGGCGATCGGCACGACGCGGTCGTCCCGCCGGATCCAGATGGTCGCCGCACGCTCGTCGATCCGGTCGACCTCGTGCAGCTCGCCGTCGAGCAGCACCGACGCCGTGACCCGGACGTGCCCGCTCGCCGGACGTGGCGGCAACCCGACCACGTCGTCACCGTACGCCGGGTGCTCGCCGGGCTGCAGGAACGGTGACACCGGGGCGGTGACGACCTCGAGTCCCTCGTCGACCGCGGTCACCGCCACCAGGCGGACGGCCTGGTCGGTCGGCAGCGGCACGTCGACGACGGGCTCGGCGGTGGGGCCGGCCAGTGCGCGGAAGGCGGGGCGCCCGTCGGGGGCGAGGTGGGCCTCCAGGCCGTCGATCCGGACGCGACCGCGCCCACGGGAGTCGGCGTAGACGCCGGGCTCGATGCCGGACTGCCGCGCCTCGAGCCGGGTGAGGACGACGCGGTCCGGGCGGTACCAGTCGCGGAGCGCGGCCGGGTCCACCCAGCCGACGCTCGGGACGCCGCGGGAGAGCGCGGCGGACTCGTCGGCGGCGCGCTCGTCGCGCGCGCCGAGCGGGTGCTCGCCGCGCACGGCGACGAGTCCTTCGAGCGGGCTGCCGGCCGGCGGTTCGTGGTCGAGCACCTCGACGCGCTTCGAGACCTTGCCGCCGTGTCCGTCGAACGTGGCGAACGTCCGCAGGTCACTGATGGTCATGGGGCCACATGCTACGACTCGTCGGCTCCCCGTCGCGGCGGGGAGGGCACGAGGGCGTGGATCTCGCCCGTGCAGAGCGCGGGGTCGACGCCCTCGGCGGGGCCGGCCGGACGGGTTGCGCGGCGCGGCTGGATGCTGTTGCGCTCGGCGGACCGGAGCAGGCGGTCCTCGGCCGAAGCCGAGGCCGCGGCCTCGGCCGACGAACCGGGCTGCGCGGGGCGGCGGAGCGGGGGCCGGACGGGCTCGCCACGGCGCTCCTGGCCGGGCAGCGGGCGGGAACGGCGGCCGTAGAGCAGCTCGGACGAGTCGAGCAGCCACGGCACCAGGGCCACGGTGACGCCGTGCACGAGCAGCAGCTTCTTGCGGATGCGGCGGCCGCGGTGGTTGTGGAGCAGACCCTCCCACCAGTGCCCGACGATGAAGATCGGGGTGTAGACGGTGACGACCTCGGAGCCGTGCTCGTTCCGGTGCGCCTTGATGTACTTGATCAGGGGCATCGAGATGTCGCGGTACGGGCTCGGCACGATCGTCAGCGGCACCTGGATGCCGTACTCCGCCCACTGGTCGCGCAGGCGCTGGGACTCGGCGTCGTCGATCGCCACGTGCACCGCCTCGATGCTCGCGTGCTCGGCGGCGACCGCGTAGTCGAGCGCCTTGAGCACGGGCTTCTGCAGTTTGTTCACCAGGACGATCGCGTGGTCGCCGGTGGCGCCGAACTTCGTCTCGACGTCCGCCTCGATCTCGTGCGAGACGTCGCGGTAGTAGCGGTTCACGCCGAGCATGAGCACGTACAGCACCGGCATGATCAGGAACACGAGCCAGGCACCGTGGGTGAACTTCGTGATCGTGACGATGACGAGCACCACGAGGGTGAAGGTGGCGCCGATCGCGTTGATCGTGCGGGAGCGGACGACCTGCCCGCGGTTCACGGGTGGCTCGCCGTCTGCGGTGGGCGCCCCGTTCCGGTCCCGATCGGCCCGCAGCAGTCGTGTCCAGTGCACGACCATGCCCGTCTGTCCGAGCGTGAACGACACGAAGACACCGATGATGTAGAGCTGGATGAGGCTCGTGACGTTCGCCCGGTAGACCACGAGCAGCGCCGCGGCGACGAGGGCCAGGACGATGACGCCGTTCGAGTAGATGAGCCGGTCGCCGCGGGTCGAGAGCGCCTTCGGGGCGTACGAGTCGCGCGCCAGGATCGAGCCGAGCAGCGGGAACCCGTTGAAGGCCGTGTTCGCCGCGAGGAGCAGGACCGCCGCCGTGGTCGCCTGGATCACGAAGAACAGCACGGAGTTGTTGCCGAACGTCGCGGCCGCGATCTGCGCGATGAGCGAGCGCTGCGGCGTGGTCGCACAGTTCGCGAACCCCTGCAGGTCGCAGGCCCGCTCGGCGTAGTGCACGTGCGACACGAGCGCCAGGGTGATGAGCCCGATGAACAGGACGATCGCGATGCCGCCCATGGCGACCAGGGTGGCCTGCGCGTTCTTGATCTTCGGCCGGCGGAACGCCTGCACGCCGTTCGCGATGGCCTCGACGCCGGTCAGGGCGGAGCAGCCCGAGGCGAAGGCGCGGAGGAGCAGCAGGATGAACGCCGCCTGCGTGGTGTGTTCCACGTTCTGCACGGTGTACGCCGCGGATTCGGCGACCGGGGCGTTGCCGGCGGCGACCCGGACGAGCCCGGTGACGACCATCACGAAGACGCTCGCCACGAACAGGTAGGTGGGGATCGCGAAGGCCTTGCTCGACTCCCGCACACCTCGAAGGTTCGCGGCGGCGAGCAGCACGACGAACAGCAGGGCGAGCTCGACGCGGAAGTGGTCGAGCATCGGGAGCGCCGAGATGATGTTGTCGACACCGGAGGCGACCGACACGGCCACCGTCATCACGTAGTCGACGAGCAGCGCGCTCGCGACGACGAGCCCGGCCTTCTCGCCCAGGTTCCGGTGCGCCACCTCGTAGTCGCCACCACCCGACGGGTACGCCTTGATGAGTTGTCGGTACGAGGCGACGACGACCACGAGCAGCAGCACGACGAGTGCGGCGACCCACGGCGCGAACGTGAGGAAGGCCATGCCGCCGAGCAGCAGGATCATCAGGAGTTCCTGCGGCGCGTACGCGACAGAGGACAGCGGGTCACTCGCGAAGATCGGCAGTGCCAGGTGCTTCGGGAGGAGCTGTCCTTCGAGCTTCTCAGAGGGGAGGGGATCCCCGATCAGTCGTGCTTTCAACGACCGGATCTCGTTCGTCACGAGCGGCAAACCTACTCAGTTCCGGGCGCGAGTCAACACGGTTCGCCTGCCGCATATTCCCGGCTGCCCACCGGTGCTCCACCCAAGGGATCGCGCACCCCTTGTGGTTGACGCAGCGTCAACCATTACAGTCGCCAGCATGAGCGCATCGACAGGCCCGGACGAACCAGCTGCGAAAGCTCCCCACGTCATCACCGAGGTGGCGCGTTCCGCCGGTGTCTCGAGCCGGACCCTTCGGCACTACGAGGCCGTCGGGCTGCTGCCGGCCACCGCCGTCGGCGCCGGTGGGCTGCGGCGCTACGACGACCGCGCGCTCGTCCGGCTGCAGCGCATCCTGCTGTTGCGCGGGCTCGGACTCGGGCTGCCGGAGATCGCGCGACGGCTCGACGACGAGGGCGACGACGTCGCGGCGCTCACGGCGCACCTGACGTGGCTCGAGCACGAACGGGACCGGCTGGCCCGGCAGCTGGCCGCGGTCCGCACCACCGTGGCGCGCGTCGAGCACGGGGAGGACCTGACGGCAGGCGAGGCGTTCGCCGGCTTCCCGCCGACGCGGGTCCCGGCCGCCGATCCGCCGGGTGCGGGGCGCTGAGGAACCAGGTTCGGACACGGCACCGCGCATCTGCACGGTGCTGTGTCCGGAACCTGGTTCCGGGGGTGACGTCGGGCGCGACACGGTGCGGACGACGGCCGGGAGGCCCGTGGTCGCGACCGCCTGTCGGCCGCCGGCCGTCAGAGCGACTTGCGCAGGGCCTCCAGGCCGTCACGCAGACGCGTCACGGTGTCCGCACCGAGCGTGCCGCGGGTCGCTCGACGGCGCAGGTCCGCACGCACCTGCTGCCGGAACGACGACAGGGCCATCTCGAGCTCGCGCAGGGCGCGGGCACTGTCCGACGGGACGGACACGGGCTCCTCGGCGGAACCGGTCGCCGGGCTCTCGGCGGCTGCGGCCAGGTCAGCACGGAGCGAGCGCATGGCCTCGCCGACCGAGGCGCGCACGCCGTCGGCCAACGACTTCACCGAGTCGCTCACGCCGGACTCGACCGTGGCGATCTCGTCGGCACGTGCCGCGAGCTCGGCACGGCCGGCGTCCGTGATCGCGTAGACGGTCTTGCGGCCGTCGGCGGTCTTCGTGACCAGGCCGTCGTCCTCGAGCTTCGCGAGCCGGGGGTAGACGGTGCCGGCGCTCGGCACGTACGTGCCGCCGAAGCGGTCGCCGAGTGCCTGGATGAGCTCGTAGCCGTGCATCGGGTGGTCGGCCAGCAGGACGAGCAGGTAGAGGCGCAGGTGGCCGTGGGCGAAGACGGGGCTCATTCGGGCACCTCGCTCTCGTTCGTCGGTGTGGTCGGTGTGGTCGGCGGCGGCGTGGTCGGCGTCGTCGGGGGTGTCGGCTCGGCGACCGGCGGGGCGTGCAGCACCGCGATGTCGCCGGAGACGGAGTTCACCCGCAGGTCGAGCCACTGGCCGGACAGCTCGCCGCCCTGCTTGACGTAGGAACCGCGCACACCGCGGATCTCGGCGTCGTCGAACTGCAGCTTGCCGGTCGCGGTGTTCACCGTGCACTTGTAGGCGACGCCGTCCGCCAGGCGGACGCTCACCGACCCGGACACCGTGTTGACGCGGGCGGACTCGGGGACCCCGTGCAGGTCGAGCACGACGTCGGCCGAGACACCGTCGGCCTGGAACCGCGGGATCTCGCCGGTGGCCACGACATCGCCGGAGACGGTGTGCACCGCGAGCGCGCCGTCGAGGTCGCGGATCGTGGTGGCGCCCGAGACGGCGTTGACCGTGACGTCACCCGCGACGCCGTCCACGACCAGGTCGCCGGACACCGTGTTGAGGGTGGCACCGCGGTTCGTGCCGGACAGCAGCGCACCGGCCGAGACGACACCGAGCGTGATGCCGGCGTCGCGGGGGACCAGGATGCTGACGTCGGCGTGGGCCTTGCCGCGGAAGGACTTCAGGAACCCGATGGGGTCGTCCCACCGGACCTGGGGGTGGTCGACGGTGAGGGTGTCGCCGTCGACCTCGATGAGCATCTGCTTGCCGGACACGCTGTGGATCTCGACCCGGGCCGTGGGTTCGTCGTGCGCGACGACGTCCACCTGCCCGCCGACGAGGCCGACACGCACGGTGCGCACGATGCCGGTGTCGATGACCTTGGGCTCGTCGACGAGCCACTTCTCCTGCGCCATGTTGCCTCCTGGAACTCGCGATGTATCGCGTCTGTGGAGGTCACGCTATATCGCGTTGCTCCGAGCCGCAAGGGGCTGTGGGGGATCGTGAGCAGGAATGGTCGGGCCGGGGCTGTGGACCCGACCATTTCCGCTCACGAAGCGGGCGTGGCGGGGGTGGGGTGGGCCTCCAGGGCGGGCGTGGCGGTGGGCGCTGCGCCGTCGCGCGCTGCTGCCGTGCGCTCGGGGCTCCACGGGAACCGGCGGAAGTGCGGCATGAGCGGCTGGACCATCGGGCCGATCGCGAACGCCGCGATGACGGTGCCCGCGCCGACGTCCCCGCCGAGGATCCACCCGACGATCACGACGGTGACCTCGACCAGGGTCCGCGCGAGCCAGATCGGCCAGCCGAGCCGCTGGTGCAACCCCACCATCAGACCATCCCGCGCCCCGGTGCCGAACCCCGCACCGATGTAGAACGCCGTCGCGACCGCGAGCAGCACGAGTCCCGCGGCGAACAGCCCGATCCGGGCGACGAGCCCCGACGGCTCCGGCACCAGCCAGAGCACCAGGTCGGCACTCGGCCCGATCGCCAGGGCGTTCAGCAGTGTCCCGATGCCCGGCTTCTGGCGGAGCGGGATCCACAGCAGCAGGATGACGCCGCTCGACACCACCGTGATGACGCCGAACGACCACGGCACGACGTTCTCGAGCCCCTGGGTCAGCACGGTCCACGAGCTCACGCCGACGACCGCTCGGACCTGCAGCGCGGTCGAGGCGCCGTAGAGGAACAGTCCGACGAAGAGCTGGACGAAGCGCAGGGTGAGGGCGGTGCGACGGGGCATGTGGCCATCGTCCCGACAGATTGGCCTGCTGGTCGAGAGCCAATCGCGCTACCGTGGACCTGTGCCCCCTGTCCTGATCAGTGCCCGCGCCGCCTCTCACCTGCTGACCGACTGGCGCGCCGGGACCGACGCCCCGGCCTACGAGGCGCTCGCCGATGCCCTCCGGGTCCTCGTCATCGACGGACGGGTCGCCCAGGGCGTCCGGCTGCCGGCCGAGCGCGGACTGGCGGCAGCCCTCGGCGTCTCGCGCACCACCGTCGCGAACGCCTACGCCCGCCTGCGCTCCGACGGGTTCCTGGTGTCCGTCCGTGGCTCCGGCAGCGTGGTCCACCTGCCCCGCGACCTGGTCGGCCGGCCCGACCCCGAACGCCTGGGCGGAGTCGTCGAGGGGGACCTGCTCGACCTGCGCAAGGCGGCCCTGCACGCGGCCCCCGGCATCGACGAGGCGGTCGAGCGGGCGGTCCGGCACGTGCCCGCGGCGCTCGCCGGGATCGGCTACGACACCGTCGGCGACCCCGGCCTGCGCGCCGCGATCGCCGCGCGCTACACCGAGCGCGGACTGCCGACGGAGCCCGCCCAGGTCATCGTCACCCTCGGCGCGCAGCACGCGATCGCCCTGCTCGCTCGCGTGCTCGTCCGCCGTGGCGACGCCGTGCTCGTCGAGTCCCCGACCTACCCGCACGCGCACGAGGCCTTCCGCGAGGCCGGAGGCCGCCTGGTCGGCGTCCCCGTCGACGCGCGGACGGGGTGGGACGCCGCCGCGCTCGAGACGACGCTGCGTCGCACCGCGCCCTCCGTCGCGTACGTCATGCCCGAGCTCCACAACCCGACCGGTGCGACCATGTCCGCATCGACCCGCCGGCTCCTGCTGTCGGTCGCGTCCTCGGTCGGCACGGTCGTGATCGCCGACGAGACGATGGGGGAGCTCCGGATCGACGGGGAACCGTCGCCGCCGTTGGCGGCGTCGGACCCGTCGGTCGTGATGATCGGTTCCGCCGCCAAGGTCTTCTGGGGCGGCCTGCGGATCGGCTGGATCCGTGCCGACCCGGCGCTGCTGCAGCGGCTGCTGCTCGCCCGCCCCACGGGCGACCTCGGCACCCCCGTGCTCGACCAGCTGGTCGTGCGCGAGCTGGTCCCGCGCACGGCGGCCTTCCTGGAGGCGCGGCGTGCGTCCCTGCGCGAAGGTCGCGACGCGGTCGTGGGGGCGCTCCGGGCGCGGCTCCCGGAGTGGGACGTCCCGGCGCCGGCGGGCGGGTTGACGACGTGGGTGGGGCTCGGCCGGCCGGTGTCGAGCGCGCTCGTGCTCGCCGCGCGGGCCGAGGGTGTGGTGCTCGCCTCGGGCGGGGTGTTCGGGCCGGACGGCGGGTTCGAACGGTTCCTGCGGGTGCCGTTCACGATGGCCCCGGCCGATCGGGGGCGGTTGGTGGACGTGCTGTCGCGGTCGTGGGAACGGGTGGGCGGCGAGACGAGCGGCGTGCGGGGGTCGTTGGCGGCGGTGGTCTGAGCGGTGCGTCGTCCGGGGCTCGGCGTCATCCTCTGGGGTGAGGTCGGGTCGGGGGTTCTCGCTCCTCGGGGTGATGCGGCGTCGGCGGGGTCCGGCGAGGCTGGTGCCATGAACGCGACCCTGTCCGCCGGAACCCGCTCCGCTGTGCCGACGCCCGTCGAGCCGCCCGCGGCGGTCCCCGCCGTGGTGCGGGTCACCATCGCGCTCAGCGGGGCGTTCCTGGCGGGCGTCCTGACCTCGTTCGGGCAGGCCGTGCCCGCGCTCGCCTCCGTGTCGAACTCGGCCGGGCCGTGGTTCCTCGTCGCCGCGCTGCTGTGCCTGGTGGCCGGAGCACGAGGGGGCCGGGTCGCCCTGCCGCTGGCGATGGTGCTCGGCGTCGTGCTCCTCGAGCTCATGCACGTCGGGTACTGGGCCACGACCGTCCTGCGCGGGTTCCCCGACGTGCTGTCGATCACGAACCCCTGGGTGCTGCTCGGGGTGCCGGCCGGGCTGCTGGCCGGAGCGGTCGCCGTGGCGGTGCGGTCCCGCGACGCCCGGTGGCGTGCGGGGGCGTTCGGTGTGACGGCCGCGGTGCTCGTCGGCGAGGGGATCCGCGGGCTGCTGCAGGTCGCCGCGACGACGGGGCACGTCACCTGGGCCGTCGAGATCGTCGTCGGCGTGCTCCTCCTCGGCATCGGGGTCCTCGGCACCCGCTCACCCGTCGCGCGCGTGGTGGCGCTCGGCACCGGGGTGGTCGGCACGGTGGCGGTGCTCGGGGCGTACCTGTTGCTCGGCGGGTTCTGATCCTGCAGTCCTGATCCGACGGCGGGTCCTCGCCGCTCCGTCCTGATCCGACGGCGGGTTCTGGCTGCCAGCCGAGCGTTCGTCGGTCGGTCCTGCGAGGATCGATGACGTGCACCTCCTCTCGGTCTTCAGCCTGCGCAACCGGGCCCTCATCGCGCTCGTCACGATCGTGGTCGCGGTCTTCGGCGGCATCGCGCTCTCGAGCCTCAAGCAGGAGCTGATCCCCAGCGTCGAGTTCCCGCAGGTCGCGATCGTCAGCGCCTACCCCGGAGCCACGCCAGAGGTCGTGTCGAACGACGTCTCGACCAAGATCGAACAGGCGATCCAGGTCGTCCCGGACCTCGAGTCGACCAGTGCGACCTCGTCGACCGGGCAGAGCGTCGTGTCGGCGTCGTTCCAGTACGGATCGAACCTGGCCAGCGCCGAGGACAAGATCCAGACCGCGGTGAACGCGCTGTCGCTGCCCGACTCGGTGCAGACGCAGATCGTCACCGGGTCCTTCGACGACCTGCCGGTGCTGCAGGTCGCCGTCTCGGCGTCCGGCAACCAGGAACAGCTCGTCGACCGGCTGCAGGCCTCGGCGATCCCCGACCTCGAGAAGCTCGACGGCGTGCGGCAGGCGGACGTCTTCGGCAACCCGGGTCGTCGCGTCGTCATCACGCCGGACCAGGACGAGCTCGCCGCTCGCGGCCTCAGCGAGACGGCGATCTCGGATGCGCTCGACGACAACGGCACCCTGATCCCCGGCGGCACCATCACCGAGGACGGCTCGACGCTGTCGGTGCAGACGGGCGAGCGGATCGCTTCGCTTAAGGACATCCGCGCGCTGCCGCTGACGAGCTCGTCGAGTTCGTCGGGCTCGTCGAGTTCGGACGGGACCGGGTCGGGTGCCGCCGGTGCCGCCGGTGCCGACGGGACAGCCTCGTCCGGTGACGGCACGGCCGCGGGTGCGACCGGCACGGGGGCGACCGGCGCCGGTGCGACCGGGACCGGCACGGGCGCGACCGGCACGGGTGCGACCGGCACCGCTCCCACGGGTGACGCCGCGACGGGCGGGGCGACACCCGCGGCCACGCCGACGGACACCACTCTGGGCGACGTCGCGAAGGTCGCCATCACCGAGTCGCCGCGCACCTCCATCAGCCGCGTGGACGGGCAGCAGGCGCTGACGATCTCGATCACGAAGACGCAGGAAGCCAACACCGTCGACGTCTCGAACACCGTCCGCGACGCCCTGCCCGGCATCGAGGACAAGATCGAGGGCGACCCCCGCTTCACCGTCGTCTTCGACCAGGCGCCCTACATCCAGCAGTCCATCGATTCCCTGGCCGAAGAGGGCCTGCTCGGGCTCGCCTTCGCGGTGCTCGTCATCCTGGTGTTCCTGCTGTCGTGGCGCTCCACGCTCGTCACCGCGATCTCGATCCCGACGTCGGTGCTCCTCGCCGCGATCGGCATGCGCGCCGCCGGGTACACGCTCAACATCATCACGTTGGCGGCCCTGACGATCGCGATCGGCCGCGTGGTCGACGACTCGATCGTCGTCATCGAGAACATCAAGCGGCACATGCTCCCGGGCGTCGACCGGGGCCAGGCCGTACGGGACGCCGTGCGAGAGGTCGCCGGCGCGGTCACCGCCTCGACCCTGACCACCGTCGCGGTGTTCCTGCCGGTCGCCTTCGTCGCAGAACTCGTGGGGGAGCTGTTCCGACCGTTCGCCGTGACGGTCACCCTGGCGCTCGTCGCGTCGCTGTTCGTCTCGCTCACCATCGTGCCGGTGCTGGCGTACTGGTGGCTGCGCCCGCCGAAGGCGAAGCCGGGTGACGCGACGGCGGCAGCGGAAGCGCCCACGGACGCGGAAGCGGCACCGTCGGCGATCGATGCCGAGCGCGGGTACGAAGGTGACCGCTCGGAGGGTGCGCTCGCCTCCGCCGCGGACCTGCACGACGCCGGCCGGGTCGACCGCCTGCGACGCGTCTACCTGCCGGTGCTCCGGTGGGTCGTCCGCAAGCCGGTCGTCGTCATCCTGCTCGCCGTGATCGTGCTCGGCGGAACGGTCGCCACGCTGCCGTTCGTCACCACGAACTACCTGGGCGACTCGGGGCAGAACACGTTCACGGTCACGCAGGACCTGAAGGCCGGTTCGAGCCTCGCCGTCCAGTCCGAGTCCGCACGCAAGGTCGAGCGGGCACTGCAGGACGTCGACGGCGTCGAGACCGTGCAGACCACCATCGGCACGAGCGGCCAGTCGATCCAGGCGGCGTTCGGCGGGGGCGGCAGCGCCTCGGTGCAGTACGCCGTCACGACCGACGCCGAGGCCGACCAGCCCACGATCCAGGCCGACGCCCGGAAGTCGATCGGGACGATCAAGGACGTCGGCGAGGTCACCATCGCGTCCTCGGGCGGCGGGTTCGGTGGCAGCAGCGACATCGAGGTCGACGTGACCGCGCCGACCCAGTCGCAGCTCGAGACGGCGTCGCGCCAGGTGCTGCAGACCATGCAGTCGGTCCCGGACACCACGGGCGCCACGAGCAACCTGTCCGCGGCAGAACCGTTCCTCGCCGTCCGGGTCGACCGCCAGGAGGCAGCGTCACTCGGCCTCACCGAGACCCAGGTGGGTGGCCTCGTCGCCGCCGCGGTCTCGCCGCGGGACACCGGCAGCATCGAGATCGACGACGCGACGCTCGACGTCTACATCGCCGACCCGGAGCCGCCGACCACCATCGCCGCGCTCCGTGCACTCGACGTGCCGACGAGTACCGGAACGGTCCCGCTGTCCGACGTCGCCACGGTCGAGGAGTCCGAGGGCCCCACCACCGTCACCACGACGAACGCGGCCCGCACCGCCACGATCACCGTGACGCCGGACGCCACGAACCTCGGTGCGGCCGTGCAGTCCGTCACGACCGCCGTCGACGAGCTCGACCTGCCGAAGGGTGCGACCGCCTCGATCGGTGGCGTCGCCGCCAGCCAGTCGTCGGCGTTCTCGCAGCTCGGGCTCGCGGTGCTGGTCGCCGTGCTGATCGTCTACGTGATCATGGTCGCGACGTTCCGGAGCCTGCTCCAGCCGCTGCTGCTGCTCGTGTCGGTGCCGTTCGCGGCGACGGGCGCGATCCTGCTGCAGATCGCGTCGGGCGTCCCGATCGGTGTCGCGTCGCTGATCGGTCTGCTCATGCTCGTCGGCATCGTCGTGACGAACGCGATCGTGCTCATCGACCTCGTCAACCAGTACCGACGGCGCGGGTTGCGGGTGCGCGAGGCGTTGATCGAGGGCGCCACACGACGCCTCCGTCCGATCCTGATGACGGCGATGGCGACCATCTTCGCGCTGCTGCCGATGGCGATCGGGCTGACCGGCAAGTCCGGCTTCATCTCGCAGCCGCTGGCGCTGGTCGTGATCGGTGGCCTGGTGTCCTCGACGCTGCTGACGCTCGTGGTGCTGCCGGCGCTGTACTTCGTGGTCGAGCGGGCTCGCGAGCGGAACGACGATCGGATCGCCGCGGGCAAGACCCGGAAGCAGGCGCGCGCAAAGCGACGCCAGGAACGCGTGGAACTCCGGCAGCAACGACAGCGGCGACGAGCGGCGCGTTCCGGCAGCGCTGCCTAGCGGCGGTACTCGGCGTCGATCGCGGCGAGGGCCGAGACGACGACGCGCTCGGTCCGCTCCTCGCGCTCGACGGCCCGGTACCACGACACGAGCACGAGGGTCAGCGTCACGAGGAACACCACGGCGGAGACCTGCGACACGACGGCCAGCTGTCCGGTGACCGAGGCGTACCCGCCGAACGACACCGCGGCGACGAACGACAGCCCGAGCAGCAGCTCCCCGAACGTCTGCAGCGCAGGGCGGTCCCAGCGGGTCGCAGCGGCGCGGGCAGGGCGGGTCGAGGTGTCGGTCACCCCCGAAGTCTGCGGCCAGGGGGTCGGCAGCGGCAGTCCCGACTCCGGGTGGCACCCACCCGGGGCACGCGGTCGGTCTCCTGCGCCGACAACCGACAACCGACAACCGACAACCGGCAACCGGCAGCCGGCAGCCGGCAGCCGGCAGCTGGTCGGCCGCCCGCGGTCAGCCCAGCTGCGTCCGCAGGAACGTGACCACCCGGCGGCTCATCGCCTCGTCGAGCTGGGCGATCGAGTGCGCCGTGCCCTCGACCGCCACGAACGTCACCGGGACGTCGTGGGACCGGAGCGTCGCGGCGAACTCCTGCGACTCCCACATCGGGATGAACTCGTCGGTGGAGTGCCCGATGAAGAACGGTGCGGTGTCCGAGGTGACGTGGAACTCCGGCGACGCCCGCGTGGCCGCCGGACACCTGGCGTACGACCGGCACCCGAGGTAGAGCAGCTGCTTGCGCTGGAAGGCCGCGGACACCCCGTCGGGCTCGGTGGACCGGGTGGTGAGGTTCGTCGGCCCGCTCAGGTCGACCACGGCACGGATCCGGTCGCCGTCGGCGTACGCGGCGGAGTCGTGGTCGGTGACGGCGAGCATCGCGGCGAGGTTGCCGCCGGCGCTCCCGCCGAACACGCCCACACGCTGGGAGTCGACGTCGTAGGTCTCGAGCGTCGCGGGACGGAACACGTAGTCGAGCGCACGGCGGACGTCGTCGAGCCCGGCCGGGAACGGATCGGTCGGGGCCAGGCGGTAGTCGACGTTGAACGTCACGAAGCCCTCGGACGCCAGGTACTTGCACACGGACCGGTACGCGGCCGTCGCCTTGTCGCCGTGCGACCAGCTGCCGCCGTGGATCATCAGGACCGCCGGGCGTCCGGTGGTGGCCTCGACCGCTTCGGCATCGGGGTCGGCGGTGGCCGAGGCGGACGGCGTCGCAGTGGGCGTCGCCGTCGTCGCGGGGTCGCTGTCGGCGGGCAGGCACACGTCGAGGCGCTGCAGCGGGTCGGTGCCGTAGGGCACGTCGGCCACCACGTCGATGCCGTGGTACCGCAGCGACAGCGGGTAGATGACGCTGTCCGCGGTCACGGTGGCGTTCTCGTCGCCGACCGGGTCCGTGCTGCAGGACGCCATCGCGCCGAGCGCCACGACCGCGGCGACGAGCGCGAGCACTGAGCGGCGGCCGGACTTCATCACGTCCACGCTAGCCGCCCCGGCGACCGCCCACGTCACCCGAGCGGAGGACGGCAGTGCGAGGATGAGCACGGCAGCCGCCGACCGGAGCACCGCAGGAGGACCCGTGAGCAATCGCAAGGCCTGGAACGCCGATCCCGAACCACTGCTCCGCGTCGAACCCGGGTTCCGCCTCGACCAGGTGGACCCGGACGGCACCCCGGGCTTCCCCGGCCGAAAGATCGACGGCCTCGAGGCCCTCGCCGCCGGTGCCTCCCGTCTCGCCGCCCTGCAGGAGCGCCTGTACGCGGCATCGACGGCCGGCGACGAGCGCCGGGTGCTGCTCGTGCTGCAGGCGATGGACACCGCGGGCAAGGGCGGCATCGTCTCGCACGTCGTCGGTGCGGTCGACCCGAACGGCGTGCACTACGCCGGCTTCAAGGCCCCGACGGCCGAGGAGCGCGAGCACGACTTCCTCTGGCGCATCGAGAAGCAGCTGCCGGCAGCCGGGCAGCTCGGCGTGTTCGATCGCTCGCACTACGAGGACGTGCTCGCCCAGCGCGTCCGCGGGCTCGCCGCACCGGACGAGATCGAACGCCGGTACGGCGCGATCACCGCGTTCGAGGACGGCCTCGCCGCCGCCGGCACGACCATCGTCAAGGTGATGCTGCACATCTCGAAGGACGAGCAGCGCGAGCGTCTCGGCGACCGGCTCGACCGCCCCGACAAGCACTGGAAGTTCAACCCGGCCGACATCGACGACCGCCTGCTCTGGGACCGCTACCAGCAGGCGTACCAGATCGCCCTCGACCGCACGTCGACCCCGCAGGCGCCCTGGTACGTCGTCCCCGCGAACCGCAAGTGGTACGCCCGCCTCGCCGTGCAGCAGCTCCTGCTCCGGGCGCTGGAGGACATGCACCTGTCGTGGCCGAAGGCGGACTTCGACGTCGCCGAGCAGCGTCGTCGGCTCGCGGAGTCCTGAGCGCGCGTCCACCGGCCTGGAGGCCCGTCCTGCGCCCGGCACGCCGCCGCCGGACCGGGTGGGGCTGGCGTCAGGGCACCGGCTCGCGTAGACTCGCTCGGTCGGCCTTCGACGTCGTGACATTGTGATCACGGAAATTCTGCTGGGTGTGTGTTGCTCGAGGGCTGGAATCACGTCGACTCGCGACGGGATGAACCCCCTCTCCGCAAGCAGCCCCCGCCGATGTCGCTGTCGGGCGCTGCGGTACGTTGCGCACCCGAGAAAGCAGCCATGGCCCCGTACAACAAGGGCGGCGCGGACAACCGCGCCTCCGACCGCGTCCGCCACCCGAACGGCACCCCCGCCGCCCGCAGCAGCAAGCACCGTGGGTTCCGCGCCGCCGACTCCTCGCAGCCGCGCCAGAAGCAGCGCTGGGACGCCGAGGAGCGTCGCGGTCGCGCGTCGCAGGGCGAGCGTCCGGCTCGTCCGAACTGGGAGCCGCGTGACAGCGGTGGCCAGCGTCGCCCCGACCGCGATGACCGTGGCGGCCGTGGCTTCAACCGTGACGACCGCGCCCCGCGTCGCTTCGATCGTGATGACCGTGCGCCCCGTCGTGACAACGACGACCGGCCCCGTCGCTTCGACCGTGACGACCGCGCCCCGCGTCGCTTCGACGGCGACGACCGCGCGCCCCGCAGCTTCAACCGCGATGACCGTGCGCCCCGTCGTGACAACGATGCTCCCTACTCGCACGGCCGTCCCGACGCTTCGCAGGCTCCGCGTCGCGCCGGTACCGGCGCGCAGGGGCCCAGTCCGCGTCGCTTCGACCGTGACGACCGCGCCCCGCGCAGCTTCAACCGCGATGACCGTGCCCCGCGTCGGGACAACGACGACCGCCCGCGTCGTTCGTTCGACCGTGACGACCGTGCGCCGCGTCGTGACAACGACGACCGCCCGCGTCGTTCGTTCGACCGTGACGACCGTGCGCCCCGTCGGGACAACGACGCTCCCTACTCGCACGGCCGTCCCGACGCTTCGCAGACTCCGCGTCGCGCCGGTACCGGCGCGCAGGGGCCCAGTCCCCGTCGCTTCGACCGTGACGACCGTGCCCCGCGCAGCTTCAACCGTGACGACCGTGCGCCCCGTCGTGACAACGACGACCGTCCCCGTCGCTTCGACCGTGACGACCGCGCCCCGCGCAAGTTCGACCGTGACGACCGCGCCCCGCGCAAGTTCGACCGCGACGACCGCACCCCGCGCCGCTCGTTCGACGAGCCCGAGCGCGGCAAGTTCGTGCCCGCCGACGACGTCAAGCTCGAGAAGCTCCAGGCCGAGGCCACCATCGCGGCCGACGTCGAGGGCGTGACCTTCGGCGACCTGGGCATCGGCGGCAACATCTCCCGCGCCCTGCAGGAGCTCGGTGCCTCGAGCCCGTTCCCGATCCAGGCGGCGACGATCCCCGACGTGCTCGCCGGCAAGGACGTCCTCGGTCGTGGCCGCACCGGCTCCGGCAAGACCATCGCCTTCGGTGCGCCGCTGGTCGAGAAGCTCATGGAGCACGGCGGCGGCACCAAGCGCAAGATGGGCCGCGCCCCGCGTGCGCTCATCCTCGCGCCGACCCGTGAGCTCGCCCTGCAGATCGACCGCACGGTTCAGCCCATCGCCCGTTCGGTCGGCCTGTTCACGACGCAGATCTACGGCGGCGTCCCCTACGGCCGCCAGGAGGGCGCACTCGAGCGCGGCGTCGACATCATCGTCGGCACCCCCGGCCGTGTGCAGGACCTCATGAACAAGGGGAAGCTCGACCTCAGCGAGGTCATCATCTCCGTGCTCGACGAGGCCGACCACATGTGCGACCTCGGGTTCCTCGAGCCGGTGCAGGAGATCCTCTCCGCCACGGCCGAGGTCACCCCGCAGGGCAACCGCGCACAGAAGCTGCTGTTCAGCGCGACGCTCGACACCCAGGTCGCGGCGCTCGTCGAGCAGTTCCTGCACGAGCCGAGCGTGCACGAGGTCGCGGGTGAGGACCAGGCGTCCTCGACCATCGACCACCGTGTCCTCGTGGTCGAGCAGCGCGAGAAGGACCGTCTCCTCGAGGAACTGGTCGCCGGCGACGGCAAGACGATCGTCTTCGCCCGGACCCGCGCCTACGCCGAGCGCCTGGCCGACCAGTTCGAGGACGCCGGCATCCGCGCGACCTCGCTCCACGGTGACCTGAACCAGTCGCGCCGCACGCGCAACCTGCAGCTGCTCACCAGCGGCCGGGTGAACGTGCTCGTCGCCACCGACGTCGCCGCCCGCGGCATCCACGTCGACGACGTCTCGCTCGTCGTGCAGGCGGACGCCCCGGACGACTACAAGGCGTACATGCACCGCTCCGGCCGCACGGGTCGTGCCGGCAAGGAGGGCACGGTCGTCACGATCGTCCCGCGCGGCCGCATCCGCAAGATCGAGGGCATCCTCGAGCGCGCCGAGATCGAGGCGGACCTGGTGCAGGCCGCACCCGGTGACGGCATCGTGTCGGAGCTCGCCGCGCGCTAGTCGCGACCACACGACGGACGGGAGGCCCGGTACCAGCTGGTACCGGGCCTCCCGTCCGTCACATGGTGAGCACCAATGGTCGGGTCGCGACGTCGGACCCGACCATTCCTGCTCACGAAGCGACCGCGCGACCGCGCGCGCTCAGCGGTTGAAGAACAGCAGCCCGCGCACGAAACCCGCCTGTCCGGCGTGCTGCGTGCAGTCGTCCAGGATGCTGACGAGTCGCGCGCCGGCCGTGACGGGCGGGTCCCACGCGTCGTCGACGACGGGGTCGAGGTCATCCGGGCCGAGCGTGCCGAGGTACGCGACGGTGCGCTCGTGCACCGCACGCAGGTACCCGGTGAGCAGCTCGGCAGAGGCCCGAACCCGCCCGACGTCGTCGCGGGACATGCCGTAGCCGAGCGCCTCGGCCGGGAACGGCAGCCCGAACCGGTCGTACCAGCCGTCCGCCGTCCAGACCTGCTCGGAGCCGGCGAGGTCGGCGATCTGCACGTCCTGGCCGCGGGCGATGTGCCACGCGAGCCACGCGAGGGTGTTCGCCCCGGCGGCCGGTCGTGCCGCGAGCTGGTCTTCGGAGAGCCCGTCGACGGCCCGCTCGACCGTCTCGGGGACGCGGGAGAACGCTTCGGTGAGGAGTTCAGAGGGGGTCATGGCGCTCACGCTACGCGCGGGCCGTGACACCGGCTGTCACACGGCGGCGCTGCGGTGGTGGCGCTCCAGGGCGGCACCGAGCCCCTCGAACGCGGCGGCGACCACGGCGCGGTCGGACGGTGCGACGACCTGCCGGAACGCGTCGGAGTAGACGGCGCCGACCTCGCGGGCGACCGCCGTGCCCGACGGCGTGAGGTGCAGGAGCACGCTCCGGCGGTCCGCGGGGTTCGGGCGACGCTCCAGGTGTCCGTGCTTCTCGAGCCGGTCGATCAGCGACGTCATCGCGCCGGTGGTGAGCTCGAGGTACTCGCCGGCCTGCTTCGGGGTGACGCCGTGGCCGCCGGCGGCGCTGAGGAAGAACACGAACCGGGTGTCCGTGGCGTTCAGTGCGCGGACCGTGCTCTCGTGGTGCAGGACGCGGGCGTGCTGCATCTGGAGCACGCGGAAGGCGGTGAGCAGTCGCGGCAGGTCGGCGTCGGGGTTCTTGTCGGCGGTGACGGGGTCGAGCGCAGTGACGTCGGGCGACATCGGTGCCGGCGGTGTGGTGGGGGCGACGCGTGCCGCGGGGACGGCGGGTGCGTGCGGGGGGAGGACGACCGGGTCGGTGTCCGTCATGGGAGCTCTTCTCGGGTACAGGGTGGGAACTTCAGTCAACAAGTAACTCACTCGTCAAGATACCCCCATCAGTGGGGACATCTCAGGTCTTGTGAGCTGCTCGAACGCCAAGTAGCTTGATCGTCGTACCACCTCGGCACGTAGCGCGACCAACCACCGCGGGCCCGTCCGAACCACCGATCAGACCTCTTCCTCACGGAGTCCAACCATGTCTCGTGTCACGCCTCGTGCTGCCCGCCTCGCCGCCTGGATCGCCATCCCCGCTGCCCTCGTCGCCTCGGGGGTCGTCGTCTCGACGGCCTCGTACGCGGCCTTCTCCTCGACCACCGTCAACCCGACGAACAACTGGACGGCCGGCAGTGTCGCCCTGTCCGACGACGACAACAACACCGCGCTGTTCACGGCGAACAACCTGAAGCCCGGCTCGACCGGTGCGAACTGCATCGCGGTGACCTCGACCGGTTCACTGCCCTCGGCCGTGAAGCTCTACGGCACGAACGTCTCGACCACGAAGGACCTGGCGGCGAACGTCAACCTGACCGTCGAGCAGGGCACCGGCGGCGGCTTCGGCTCCTGCTCCGGCTTCACCCCGGCCGCCACCGGCGGCTCGCTCTACAGCGGCACCGTCGCGGGCTTCGGCGCCGCCTCGACCAACTACGCGACCGGCGTCGGCACCTGGGCCCCGACCGGCACCGCGTCCGAGACGCGCGTCTACCGCGTCACCTACACGGTCTCGAGCACCGCGCCGAACACCGTGCAGGGCGGCACCGCAGCCCTCGGCTTCACCTGGGAGGCCCAGAACAGCTGAGCCGGGACCGGGGCCGAACCAGCCCCGTCCGTTCCCTCCCCGCAACGCGCCCCCGGTCGAAGGCAGTCATGAGCAGCATCGCAGTGCACGGTGGTCCCGCACCGCACGCAGCGGTCCGTGACGCCGTCGACTGGGGGCGCGTCGTCGTCGCCACCCTCGCCCGGGGCGTGGTCGCGACGCTGCTCGGCCTCGCGCTCTGGGCGGCCGCGCCGGCGCTCATCGGCTGGCAGCCGACCACCGTGATGACCGGTTCGATGGAGCCGCGGATCGTCCCCGGCGACGTGGTCGTCTCGCGTCCGGTCGGCTCGGGCGAGATCGCCACGGGCAAGGTCCTGCTGGCCGACGACCCGGACCAGGCGGACCACCTGCGCATGCACCGCTACGTCGAGGACGGCCCCGGCGGCACCATGGTCACGAAGGGCGACGCCAACCCGCAGCAGGACTCCACCCCGATCGAGCGCTCCGCCGTGCACGGCATCGCCTTCCTGCGCATCCCGTTCATCGGGACCCCGATCCGGTGGATCAGCGCGGGGGAGTGGGGCCTGATCGCGATGCTCGCGCTCGGTCTGACCGCGGTGCTCGCGCTCTGCACGATCGACGGGTCGCTCCGGCGACTCGTCGAGGCCGACGACGCCGCCGCCGCCGGTGGTCCGGACGACGCGGCCGGCCCGGACGACGCCACCGGTCCGGTGGACGGTACGGACGGCGGCCTGGAGGCGCGGGACGGCGCCGCCACGGGCCTCCCGACCGCCGCGCCCACCGTCCTCACCCGTCGCGCGCTGCGTCGACGAGTCCGTCGCATGCGGCGGCTGCGGCGCGTCGGCGGCGGCGCCGCGGTGCTCGTGCTCGCTGCGGCCGCCGGCGTCCTGCTGCCCGGAGCGGCGGACGCGGCCCCGTGGTCGCGGACCACCGTCGCACCGGCCGCGGCCTTCACGGCGGGCACGGCGACCGGTGTCCCGACCCTGACGTGCGCCCCGGCCGGGTCGAACACGGTGACGATCGCCTGGACCTACGACAACGGCGCGACCGTGCCGGTGTCGTTCGACCTGATGAACGGGACGACACAGGTGGCCAGCACGACGACTGCCGGGGCCCGCTCAATGGTCTACGGGGGCGCCGGACTCCTGAACCTCGGCACGACGTACGAGCTGCGCCTCCGCACGAACCTCGGCAACAACTGGACCGCGACGAGCACACCGACCGTCAAGGTCCGAGTCGTGTCGGTCCTCGGCCTGGCGTCCGCCAACTGCGTGACCGCCTGAGTCCTCCACAGGGCACCGCGAGGTGCCCGGGGATGTCCCCGGCCGGCGTTACCGTGGCCGCATGCGCATCCTGCACACCGGCGACTGGCACCTCGGCCGCACACTGCTGGGTGCCGACCTGCTCGAGCACCAGGCCGCGTTCACCGACTGGCTCGTCGACATCGCCCGCGAGCGCGCGGTCGACCTCGTCGTCATCGCCGGCGACGTCTACGACCGTGCGATCCCGCCGGTGGACGCCGTCCGCATGCTCTCCCGCGTGCTGGAGCGCCTCGCCGAGACCACGACGGTGGTGCTCACGCCGGGCAACCACGACTCCGCCGCGCGGCTCGGCTTCGGTGCCGGCGTGATGGGGCAGCGCGTCCGCATCCTCGCCGAGCCCGCCCACGTGGCCGATCCGGTGCTCGTGCCCGACGACGACGGCCCGGTGGCCGTGTACGGCATCCCGTACCTGCACCCCGACCTCACGCGGTATGCCCTGGCCGCGGTCCCCGACGAACCCCTCGCCCGCTCGCACCACGCCGTCGTGCACGCCGCCACCGAACGGATCCGCGCCGACCTGGCGACACGGGCCGACACCCGGAGCGTCGTCGTCGCGCACGCCTTCGTCGGGGGCGCCGACCCGAGCGACAGCGAGCAGGACATCCGCGTCGGCGGGGTCGACCGCGTGGCCGAGTCGGTGTTCGACGGGTTCGACTACGTCGCCCTCGGGCACCTGCACGGCCCGCAGCGCGTCGGCGACGACGGTCGGATCCGGTACGCCGGGTCGCCGCTGGCGTTCTCGTTCGGCGAGCGGCACCAGCGGAAGTCCGTGACCATCGCCGACCTCGACGCGGCGGGTGCCGTCACCGTCGAGCTCGTACCGACCCCGGTGCCGCGGCGGCTCGTCGACGTGCGGGGCAGCATCGACGCCATCGAGTCCGGGGAGTTCCGGGCCGATGCCGACGCCTGGGTCCGCGTCGCGGTGACCGACACCGTGCACCCGGAACGCATGTACGCCCGCGTGAAGGACCACTTCCCGCACGCCCTGGCGATCACGCACGAACCGGCGGACCGGCCGGCCGCCACCGCCGCGCGGGCCGTCACCGCGACGTCCGACCCGGTCGAGGTCGCCGGCGACTTCGTGGCCTTCGCCACCGGCGGGCTGCCCGACGACGACGAACGGGCGGTGCTGACCGAGGCGTACGAGGCCGCGGTGCTCGCCCTGCAGCGTGAGGGGGACCGCTGATGTACCTGCACCGACTCGATCTGCGCGCCATCGGGCCCTACCCCGACCTCGTGACCATCGACTTCGCGGCGCTGGCCGCGTCCGGGGTCTTCCTGCTCGAAGGGCCGACCGGTTCCGGCAAGTCGACGATCATCGACGCCGTCGTGTTCGCCCTGTACGGCGGACTCGCCGGATCCGACGCCAGCTCCGACCGGCTGCACAGCCAGCACGCCGACCCCGCGGTCGAACCGTTCGTCGAGCTCGTGTTCGAGACCGGTGCTGGCACGTACCGGGTCCGGCGCACCCCGCAGTACGACCGCCCGAAGCAGCGGGGGACCGGCACGGTGAAGCAGCAGGCGTCGGTGCAGCTGTTCCGGCTCGCCGCGCCGACCGACGTCGCCGGCGAACCCATGTCGTCCCGCATCCCCGAGGTCGGGGTCGAGATCGCCCGGATCGTCGGGCTCGACCGCGCGCAGTTCCTGCAGACCGTGGTGCTGCCGCAGGGCGAGTTCGCACGGTTCCTCCGCTCCCCGGGGGAAGACCGCCGGAAGCTCCTGCAGTCGCTGTTCGGTACCCAGGTCTACGACCGCACCGCCGACGAGCTCGCCGCTCGCCGCCGAGCCGTGCAGGCCGAGGTCGAGGGGGCCGACGACCGCGTCCGCGAGGCCCTGGCCCGGTTCGCGCAGGCGGCCGACCTCGCTGACGCCGACGAGTCCGTCGTCCCCGGCACGGTGGCGTCCCTCCGCGCGACGGCCGACGCCGCCGGGGCGGCCCGGACGGCTGCGGCTGCCGCTGCGACGGCGGCGACCGAACACGAACGATCGGTGACGGCCCGTGCGGCCGCCCTGGAGCGGCGAGCGGGGCTGCTGCGGCGACAGGCGCTCCTCGACGACGACGCCCCGGCGATCGAGCAGGCACGGGCCGCGGTCGCGACGGCCGAGCGCGCCGCCCGGGTCGCCGCGGTGGCCGACGGCCTCGATGCCGCAACCGTCCGGGCTGACGACACCGCCGCGGCAGCCGCCCGGCTGCGCGAGCAGCACGCACTCGGCGCCGTCGACGCACAGCAGGTCGCCCGGCGCCGCGACTCGCTGACCGACGCCCTGTCCGACGTCCGGCACCTCGTCGCGGTCGAGTCCGAGGCAGACGCCAGGCGCACCGCCATCGCCGAGGCCACCGCGACCGCATCGCGTCTCACCGACGACCTCACCGCCCTCGACACCGCGCTCGAGGCCCGGCCGACGGAACGAGCCCGGATCGTCGAGGCCGCCCGCACCGCCTCGACGACCGCTGCTGACGTCGACGCCGCCGCGCACGAGGTCGCCCGGGTGCAGTCGCTCCGCGCCGACCTGGCCGCGCGCGACCGCGCCGAACAGCGGGTCGCCGGTGCCGAACGCATCGTGGCCGATGCGCGCCGTCGGGCCACCGAGGCGCTCGACGCCGAACGCTCCCTGCGCGAGCGGCGGATCGCCGGACTCGCCGGAGAGCTCGGTGCCGCGCTGACCCCCGGCGACCCCTGCCCGGTGTGCGGATCGACGGCGCACCCGTCGGTGGCCGCGCCACAGGACGACCACCCGACGATCCAGGCGGTGGAGTCCGCGGGCGACGCCACGCGTCTGGCCGACCAGCAGCTCGCTGACGCCGCGGCCGACCTGGCCGTCGAGCGCGCCGAGCACCTCCGACTGACCGACGTCGTCGGCGCCGTCGACACGGTCGCCCTCGACGCCATGGCGGTGGCCGCCGACGAGCGGGTCCGAGCGGCGCACGACGCCGCGGCGCTGGTGCTGGAGCACGAGCGCGAGCGGACGGCGCACGACACCGCGACGCGGGCGCTCGAGCGTGAGCGGAACGACCTCGACGCCCGGCGCACGGTGCTCGCGTCGACCGCGGCCTCCGACGCCGAGCGGCTCGAGGCCGACCTGCGATCCGTGCACGAGGCGATCGACCGGCTCGCAGCACTGCTCGACAGCGTTGACGGCAGCTCGCCTGTGTCGCTCCGGGCCGCGGTCGACGAGCTCGACGGACGCCTGACGGTGCTCCGCGCTGTCGCCGAGGCCGACGACCGCGCGGCAGTCGCAGCCCGCGCCCGCGACGAGCGCAGCGCCGAGGTCGCCCGGGTCCTCGACGAGCAGGGGTTCCCCGACGTCGACGCCGCACGAGCCGGCCTGCTCGACCCCGACACCGTCGCACGCTTCCGCAGCAGCATCAGCGCAGCCGAGGCGGAACGCGCCGTCGTGCTGGCAGGGCTCGACGACGCCGCGGTGGTGCAGGCCGCCGACGACGATCCGGAGCACCTCGACGTGCCGGCGGCCCAGGCCGAACGGATCCGCGCGACGGCCGAGCTCGACGAGGCCACCCGACTCGCGGTCACCGCTGCCCACCGTGCCGAAGCCGTCGAGCAGTGTGCGACCGAGGTCGACCGCACCGTCCGTGCGCGACAGGAGACCTCGGCCCGCAGCCGCGCGGTCGTCCGGCTCGCCGACGTCGCGAACGGGGTGGCATCGGTCAACCCGACCGGCATCACGCTCGGCACCTACGTGCTCATGCGGCGCTTCGAGGACGTCGTGGCGGCGGCGAACGACCGGTTGCGCGGCATGCTCGCCGGGCGGTTCACCCTCGAGACCTCCGATGAACGGGAATCCGGGTCACGGGCGCGACGGACGGGGCTCTCCCTCGCCGTGCACGACCACACGACCGACACTGTCCGTGATCCCCGCAGCCTGTCCGGCGGCGAGACGTTCACCGTGTCGCTGTGCCTGGCGCTCGGCCTGGCCGACGTCGTGCAGGCCGAGGCCGGCGGGGTCTCGCTCGGCACGCTGTTCGTCGACGAGGGGTTCGGCACGCTCGACCCCGAGACCCTCGACGACGTCATCGGGCAGCTGTCGCGACTGACCGCGGGCGGGCGACAGGTCGGGATCGTCAGCCACGTCGAGGAACTCAAGCAGCGGATCCCGGAGCGGATCGCGGTGCGACGCACCCCGGCCGGTGGGTCGAGGGTGACGACCACGGTCTGACCAGACCAGACGCTACGGGGTCGGCGTGGCCCCCACCGTGCCGTCCGGCGGAGGCAGGATGTCCGCCGCGATCCACGGGAACACCCACTGGAACAGCACGAACACGATCGCCGCGAGCAGGACCAGCAGCTCGAGCACCTTCAGGGCGGTGGGGCCGGGCAGCAGCCGCCAGACCAGGGGGAAGATCACTTGGCGGTCTCCGAGAGTTCCTTCGGGGTGCCCTCGGACGCGGGCATCCAGTAGTCGAGCTTCGCGTGCGTCACGAACCGCTCCGCCGCCGACCACATCGGGTGGCAGGCAGTCAGCGTGAGCCATCGGTCCTGGGGGGTCGGTTCCACACCGGGCTTGTTCGGCACCGGCGCGATCGTCTCGATCTTGTCGGGCGTCACGATCTGGCTGTCGGTGACCTTGTAGACGTACCAGACGTCGAACTTCGTCTTCGCGTCGGTGACCCGGACCACGACCGAGTCGCCCTTCTTGAGCTCCGCGATCTGGTTGAGGGGCTTGCCGTAGGTGACCCGGTGTCCGGCGACGGCGAAGTTGCCGGGTGCGCCGGGCATCGCGGTGTCCTGGTAGTGGCCGAGCCCGATGGTGTTGAGGACCTTCTCACGATCCGTGCCCTCGCCGATCGGCCGGTTGTAGTCCTTGCCGAACCGGGGGATCTGCATCGTGCCGAAGACGTCCGACAACCCCGGCGGTTCGTCCAGCACGGGTGCGGTGCCGCGGTGCTCGGTGCCCTCGACCTTCGGGGTCTTGACCTGGTCGAGGCCCTGCACGAGCTTCGTCTGCTCGTTCACGGCGACCACGTCGGTCCACCACGCCGTCCACACGACGTACAGGCCGGTGCCGGCGCCCGCGATGATGAGCAACTCGGCGATGAGCGACACGATCGCACCGCCGACCGTCTGCCGTCTGCGCGGGGAACGCCGGGACCGCGAACCGGCTTCGTCGTCCCGTGCGCTGCGGCGCGACGGGAGGGTGTCGTGTGCGGTCACGGGGCTCCTGATCGGCTGGGTGGTCGGACAGGTCTATCAGATCACGGCGACAGGCCGGTGACGACGTTCTCCCCACCCCCGTTAACGTGGGGGCATGGAGTACCGGATCCGCCCCTTCCGCACCGAGGACACCGACGCGGTCGTCGCCCTGTGGGAAACGTGCGGCCTCGTCCGACCCTGGAACGACCCCCGACGTGACATCGCCCGCAAGCTGACCGTCCAGCCCGAGCTCTTCCTGGTCGCCGAGCCCCAGGCCGCCGGCACCGGTACCGGTACCGACGACACCGACACCGGCGTCGTCGCCGCGGGCATGGCCGGCTTCGACGGGCACCGCGGCTGGGTGAACTACCTCGCCGTGCGCCCCGACTTGCAGGGCTCCGGCCTCGGTCGCACCCTGATGGCCGAGTTCGAGCGGCTCCTGACCGACCTCGGCTGCCCGAAGCTCAACCTGCAGGTGCGTGCCGGCAACGAGCAGGTGCTCGGGTTCTACTCGTCCCTCGGCTACACCGACGACCGCACGGTCTCGCTCGGCAAGCGCCTCATCCCCGACGCCTGACCGCGCCCGCCCGTCGCACCGTGCGGGTTCGCTCATCCGGTGCGGCGTTGGCGGCTCGGTGCGGTGCTGCAAGTCCGCACCGGGCGGTCAACCTCGCACGGTTCGAACGACTCGGCACCGTGCCCGACCCCGCCCGGCCCCGCCCGGCCCCGCTACGCCAACGCCAGCGCCACCGACGCGACGAACGCCAGCACGATGCCGACCCACTGCTGCGCGGTCAACCGTTCCCGCAGCACCACCCCGGCCAGCACCACCGTGCCGATCGGGTAGAGCGCGTTGAGCACGCTCACGACGGGCAGGGTCGCCGGGTCGTCGCTGCTGTGCAGCCCCGCCTGGATGAAGACGTTCGCCATCGCGTCGAAGACGCCGCACACGGCGACGATGACCAGCAGCCGCGGACCCCATGCGCGACTCGACCGAGGCCCGCGGACGGCGGCAGCCCCGTCCGGGCGGGCCGACGTCGGGGCGGACACCGGGCCTCCCGTCCGGAGCACGACGACGATCGCCGCCGCACCCAGCAGCACCGCCTGCAGCACCCGCGCGACCACGAGGGGCGCGATGCCCGAGTCGGACGGCGTCATGTCGTAGGCCAGCACGATCCCGCCGAAGCCGCACCCGGCGACGGCGGCGGCGACCACGCCCCGGGCAGTGAGCCGCGCGCCCGAGGCGTCCCGGACCACCGCGACCAGGACCACCGCGACAACCGCGACCACGAGCGCGCCGGTGGCCACGGGCGACAGCACGGTGCCGCGGAACACCGCGACGAGCACCGGCACGACGGCCGCGAAGACGGCGGTGACGGGGGAGAGCACGCTCATCGGTCCGATCGCGAGCGCGGCGTAGAGCAGCAGGACCCCGACACCGCCGGAGAGCCCGGCGACCGCACCCCAGACCGCGGCCGGCCACGAGAACACGCCGCCGAGGACCACCAGTCCGACGAGCAACGGCACGATCCCGATCGCGGCGGCCACCGCCGTGACGACGACCGGTCGGACCCGGCGCGAGGCGAGTCCGCCCAGGAAGTCGGCGAACCCGTAGACGATCGCGCCGGACAGGCCGAACAGGACGGTGAGCACGGCTCCCATCCTGCCCGGCCCGGTACCCTGCGGTGCGTGAGTGTTCCCTACCAGCGCCTGCCCCGGATCGACGGACGGTGGAGGTGGTGGCGGCCGCTCGTCGCCCTCGCGTTCCTGGCGGGGTGGTACCTCGTGTCGCAGATCGTCATCGCGGTCGCGTACTTCGTGCCGATCGGCGCAACGCAGGGGCCGCAAGCCCTGATCGACCTGCAGAACGACCTGGCCGGTGGCGCGCTCGACCCCACCGACCCGCTGATCCTGTCGCTGTCGCTGGTGTCGCTCGTGGTCCTGCTGCCGGGCATCCTGCTCGCCGTCAAGATCGCGCGGATCGGACCGGCCGGCATCCTGTCCTCGACGCGGTTCCGGGTCCGGTGGGCCTGGACTGCCTGGTGCCTGCTGCCGACGCTCGTCATCGCCGCGGTCATGTTCGTCGTCCAGACCGGCCTGTTCTGGGACGGCGGGATGATCACGACCGACGGCGGATTCGCCTGGAACCACGACGCGATCGGCCAGTCGACGGTCTCGCTCGGCACCCTCACCCTGACGATCGTCCTCGTCGTCCTGCTCGTCCCGTTCCAGGGCGCTGCCGAGGAGTACATCTTCCGCGGCTTCCTCATGCAGACCGTCGCGTCGTGGATCCCGCGTCGCGTCGGCACGATCATCGCCGTGGCGGTCTCGACGGTCGTCTTCGCGGTGCTGCACATCTCGAACGGCTACAACGTCTGGGGCATCCTCGACGTCGGCTCGTTCGGTCTGATCGCGGCGATCATCGTCCTCCGGACCGGCGGGCTCGAGGCCACGGTCCTGCAGCACGCGTTCAACAACATCATGATCTTCGTGCTGCAGGCGCCCGGCTGGTCCGGGATCGACCTGACCTCGTCGGACGCGAACGGCACCTGGCAGGGGACGCTCGTCACCCTCGTCACGTCGCTCGCCTTCTGGGGCATGGTCGAGTTCCTGGCGTGGTGGCGGGGGCTGGACCGCCGGTTCGCCGGGCACGAGGCGCCCCGGTTCCGCGGTGTGACCCCGGCCTGGGCGGGCGGCGTGCGCTGGACCCGGCCTGGAGGCACGGGCTGGGCGACCACGCCGGCCCGCGCCGACGACGTGGCCGGCTCCGACCACCGTGCCGACTCCGGCACGGACGGTGCTGTGGACAGTGCGGTGGGTGTCGCCGGTCGCCCGTAGGCTCGTGGCATGAGCACCACGCCCGCGTCCGCTGCCGTGCCTGCTCCCGCTGCCGTGTCCGCACCCCGTGCCGCTGCGCTCGACGTGCTGCACCGCGTGTGGGGCTACGACGACTTCCGCGGCGAGCAGGCGGCCATCATCGACCAGGTGGTGGCCGGTGGTGACGCCCTGGTGCTCATGCCGACCGGTGGCGGCAAGTCCCTCTGCTACCAGGTGCCATCGCTCGTCCGCGACGGCGTCGGGGTCGTGGTGTCGCCGCTCATCGCCCTCATGCAGGACCAGGTCGACGCCCTGGCCGCGAACGGCGTGCGCGCCGCGTTCCTCAACTCCACGCAGGGCCCCGACGAACGGTCCCGGGTCGAGCGTGCCGTGGTGCAGGGCGAGGTCGACATGCTCTACCTCGCTCCCGAGCGGCTCCGGCTCGAGTCCACCCGTGCGCTCCTCGACCGGGCGCGCGTCTCGCTGTTCGCCATCGACGAAGCGCACTGCGTCGCCCAGTGGGGGCACGACTTCCGGCCGGACTACCTCGAGCTGAGCGTCCTGCACGAGCGGTGGCCGACGGTGCCGCGCATCGCCCTGACCGCCACCGCGACGCCGCAGACCCACCGCGAGATCTCCGCCCGGCTCGGCCTCGACGACGCCGCGCACTTCGTCGCCGACTTCGACCGGCCGAACATCCAGTACCGCATCGAGCCGAAGACCGGTGCGCTGCAGCAGCTGCTCACCTTCATCCGCACGGAGCACAGCGGCGACGCGGGCATCGTGTACTGCTTGTCCCGCAACTCCGTCGAGCGCACCGCGACAGCCCTGGCCGAGCAGGGGATCAACGCCCTGCCGTACCACGCGGGCCTCGACGCCCGGGTGCGTGCCCGCAACCAGTCGACGTTCCTGCGCGAGGACGGCGTCGTCATGGTGGCGACGATCGCGTTCGGCATGGGCATCGACAAGCCCGACGTCCGGTTCGTGGCGCACCTCGACCTGCCGAAGTCGGTCGAGGGCTACTACCAGGAGACCGGCCGTGCGGGTCGTGACGGGCTGCCGGCCACCGCCTGGCTCGCGTACGGCCTGAACGACGTCGTGCAGCAGCGGCGGATGATCGACCAGTCCGAGGGCGACGCCGCACACCGTCGGCAGCTCAGCGCCCACCTCGACGCCATGCTCAGCCTGTGCGAGACGATCGAGTGCCGCCGGGTGCGGCTGCTCGCGTACTTCGGGCAGGAGAGCACGGCGTGCGGCAACTGCGACACGTGCATCGCGCCGCCGGAGTCGTGGGACGGCACGGTCCCCGCGCAGAAGCTGCTGTCCACCGTCGTGCGGCTCGAGCGTGAGCGCCGCCAGCGGTACGGCGTCTCGCACCTCGTCGACATCCTGATCGGCAAACGGTCTCCCCGCGTGCAGGAACTCCAACACGACACCCTGGCGACCTTCGGCATCGGCGCGGACCTGTCCGAGGGCGAGTGGCGCGCGGTCGCACGACAGGTGCTGGCCCAGGGCTACGCGGCGGTGTCGGGCGACGGCTTCGGCACGGTCGTCCTCAGTCCCACGAGCGCCGAGGTCCTGACCGGCAAGGTGCAGGTGCGGATGCGTCGCGACCCGGTCAAGGCTCCGCGAGCCGGACGCAGCAGTCGACGGACGGTCGTCACCGACATGCCGCAGGAAGCCGTCGGCCTGTTCGAGGCCCTGCGTGCCTGGCGTGCCGCCGAAGCCCGCGAGCAGGGCGTCCCCGCGTACGTGGTGTTCAACGACGCGACGCTCCGGGGGATCTCCGCCGTCCGACCTGCCGACGTCGACCAGCTCGGCGAGATCTCCGGCGTCGGCGCGGCGAAGCTCGAGCGGTACGGACGCGCGGTCCTCGACGTCGTCGCCGCGGCCGACTGATCCCCGACCAGCACTGCATGCCGTTCCGGGCATGTGCCCTCCGCGCGCCTCATTACACTCGGTAGCTCGTCACCACGAGGAGGTCCGGTGTCCGGTTCGACGAAGTTCGCCACCGTGCTCAGTCGCGCGGTGGTGACCCCGCTCGCCCGGTTGCTGTGGCGCCCGAAGATCATCGGTCGTCGGAACGTCCCGAAGCGTGGTGCGGTGATCCTCGCGAGCAACCACCGCTCGTTCATCGACTCGCCCGCGATCACGCTCATGGCACCGCGCAAGGTGTCGTTCCTGGCGAAGCAGGAGTACTTCACGGGTTCGGGTCTCAAGGGAGCCGTCTCGCGCGCGTTCTTCGGGGGCATCGGCGCCATCGGGGTCGAGCGTGGCGCGGGTGCGGCGGCGCAACAGGCCCTCGACCTCGGGCTGACACGCCTGCAGGAGGGCGAGGCGTTCGCGATCTACCCGGAGGGCACACGCTCGCTCGACGGCCGGATCTACAAGGGCCGCACGGGCGTGGCGTGGCTGGCGCTGACGAGCGGCGCCCCCGTGGTGCCCGTCGCGCTCACCGGCACCGAGGACGTCCAGCCGGTCGGGTCCCGGCTGCCGAAGCTCGCCCGCGTGACGATCGAGTTCGGGCAGCCGATCGACCTGTCGTCCTTCGGCGAGGCGTCGTCCGGCCGTGCTCGGCGCCACGCGACCGATGCCGTGATGGCGGCGATCCAGGAGCTCAGCGGCCAGGAGCCGGCGAACACCTACAACAACCCGCCTGCGACGATCGTGGAACGGGTCCGTCGTGCACTGCAGCCGGACGACCCGACCGCGGCTGCCGTCGACCCGGACTGATCACCGCGACTGTCCGGTCACTATTGCACATCTGAAATATCGATGGTTGAATGGCGACGTGCCGCTCGGCACGCCGCCATCGCCGGTCGCCCGAGAACGACCAGCCACGACATCCAGATCGGACCGTCCGCAGCATGTCCTCCACCCCGCTCTTCGACTCCATCGCCCAGCGTCGCGATCAGGCCGACGCTCCGCACTCCACTCCCGCACCGGCGCTCGCCGTCGTGACCCCGGTGCCGACCTCGCCGATGTCCGCGCCCGTCCGCCCGGGTGACTCCACGCTGGTGCCGGCCGCCCTCGTCGCCGCGATCGACGAGATCCCGGTCCGGGTGGCATCGGCCCTGGTGACCGAGGTCACGATCCGTCCCGAGCACCTCGTCCTGGTCGAGACCGTCGCCGACGCGATCACCCGCGCGGTCGTCGACGCCGTCGTGTGCGAGCTGGACCGGATCGCCCGTGACGGCGTCGTCCGCGTCTGACCGCGCCGGACGCCGCACGATGACAACCCCCGACGACGGCCTGCCCCGGCGCCCACGCGGTGCCGAGCGTCGCGCCGCCGACCGACCGACCGCGCCCCGGCCGCGCCGTGCACGGCACGCTGCACAGCCGGGGCCGCTCCGAGCCGCCGGGGTGGCGGTGCCCCCTCCCGCCACCCCGGCTTCCACTCAACCCTCACGACGCCTCCGGCCGCCAGAGCCCACCCTGCCGACGCAGCCGGCCGCTCCCACGCAGCCGGCCGCTCCCACACGCCGCCGCCCCGCGTCCTTCCGGATCCCCGCCCGGCGGACCCTTCCCGCCGCGGCGGTCACCGCCGTCACGTGCCTGTTCGTCGCGGTCGGCTCCCCGCAGACCGCCGTCGCCGCTCCGGCCGCTCCGGACTCCACGTCGGCGTCGGCCGGCATGCAGCACTTCGTCGCCGAGGGTTCGACCGGTCCGACCGCCGGCCGCGACGACTTCTCGGTCGGCCGTGCTGCCGCAGCGCTCCGGGTGCCCGGTGGCTCGGGCCCGACCGGTGGCGCCGCCCGCCCCACGGCCGGTGCGATCCCGGACGCCGGTGGCTTCGGCTCCCGCTGGGTCGTCGGCTGTGCGGCCTGCTCGTCGAACCACCAGGGGGTCGACTTCGCCGCGGCCATCGGGACCCCGGTCGTCGCCGCGCTGCCCGGTCGGGTCGTCTCGGCGGGTGTGCTCGGTGGCTACGGCAACCAGGTCCTCCTGCAGCACGCCGACGGCACGGCGACCCGGTACGGGCACCTGTCGGCGATCGGCGTCCGCCCCGGTCAGGTCCTCGGCACGGGGGAGCGGCTCGGGGCCGTCGGCAACACGGGCGTCTCGACCGGCGCCCACCTGCACTTCGAGGTCATCGTGGCCGGCACCCCGATCGACCCGGCCGCTTGGCTCAGGGCTCGCGGGCTCCTCTGACGGCGTCGGGCGTAGCGTCGGAGCGGTCGCGGCACGCTGTCGCGCCAGGACGGAGACGCACGTGCGAGTGACGGTGTTGGGGACGGGTGCGATGGGTGCCGGCGTGGCGGGATCACTGCTCCGCGACGGCCACGAGGTGACGGTCTGGAACCGCAGTGCCGACAAGGCCTCGCCCCTGGGCGACCGCGGCGCGACGGTGGCGAGCGACCCGGGCACTGCCGTCGAGCACGCCGAGGTCGTCCTGCTCACCCTGTTCGACACCGATGCGGTCGTCGACGTCCTCGAGCAGGCTGCCGGCGACGCCCCGACCGACGCCGTGTGGGTGCAGGCCTCGACGATCGGGGTCGACGGCACCGCGACGATCGTGCAGCTGGCCGAGAAGTACGGCATCACCCTGGTCGAGGCGATGATGCTCGGCACGAAGGCCCCCGCCGAACAGGGCACGCTCACGATGCTCGCGGCCGGCCCGGCGGACCTGCTCGACCGTGTCGACCCCGTGCTCGACGCGATCGGCGCGAAGACCGTCCGTGCCGGCGACCACGTCGGCGACGGCACCGCTCTCAAGCTCGCCGCGAACGCCTGGATCGCCTCGATCACCGCGGCGACCGGGCAGTCCCTGGCCCTCGCGGCGGCACTCGGGCTCGACCCCGCGCTGTTCCTGCAGGCGATCGAGGGCAGCGCGAGCGACTCCGCCTACGCCCACACCAAGGGCGCCGCGATGATCGCCCGCGAGTTCCCCGCCCAGTTCGCACTCGACGGGCTGCGGAAGGACATCGGACTCATCACCGATGCCGCCCGGACCGCCGGGGTGTCCACCACGCTGCTCGAGGCCCTCGGTCGCGTCTACGCCGATGCCAGCGCAGCCGGCCACGGGGGCGACGACATCGCCGCGGTCGGCACCACGTTCTGACGCACGGGCAGACGCACGCGCACAGGCACGGACCGGCCGACCGATCAGCCCCGACGGAACAGCCGCCGCAGGCGCTTCGTGAGCCGCCCCACGGCCTCGTCGTTCATGGTGTTGGCGAGGTCGAACGCCTCACGAGCTGGATCTGACCCGGCCTGGATCCGTCGGAGCGCGGCGTCGGCACGGGCCCGCGAGTCGAGCTCGGCGAACGGCATGTCGTCCTCGGGGTGGTGTTCGCCGCGAGGGTCCATGCGGTCCAGGCTACGCGCGACGGAGGTGGTCCGACCCGGCGTCGAGCTCGTCCACGACACGGACCATCTCGTCCAGGAAGTCCACGACGACGGCCATCTCGTTGCTCGGCAGGTGCTCGGTGACCTCGAGCGCGCGGGCGTCGAGTTCCTCGATGACCCGGAGCGCGTGGCGCATCGAGGTGCCGGTGGCGGTGAGGATCACGCCACGGCGGTCGTTCGGGTCGGCGTGACGTTCGACGTGGCCGCTGCGGACGAGCCGGTCGACGAGCGCCGACGTCGACGCCGCGGTGATCTCGAGCCGCTCGGCGAGGTCCTTCGCGTTGACGGTGCGGCCGTCGTGCTCGGCGTCGATCAGGAACCGGAGCGCCAGCAGGGCGTTCTCGCCGATCCCCAGTGCCTCGCGCGCTCGGCGCTGGGCGGCGCTCTCGGCCGTCCGGTACCGCCGCAGGGCGTTGAGGACGTCCACGGCGGAGACCGCGGAGTCCTCGTACCAGTACCCGGCGGTGCTGGTCATCACCTCGGACGTCATGCCCCAATGCTAGACGCTCTAGTTAGATTGTCTAGCGAGCGCGGAGACGGGACACCTGCAACACCCGTGACGCGGTTCTGTAACACCCCGGCAACGCCGGCTCGTTAGGTTCTGGACATGCAGGAGCAGCCGTGCTGAGCCGCCTCGCGGGGAACGTCTTCCACGTGGGGAGCGCGGTGGAGCGCACCGACGTCGTCGCACGCTTGCTCGACGTCTACGTCGCCCGCCGAGAACCAGGCACCCTCGATGACGACCGGCTCGTGTCCACCGAGCTCCGCAGCGTCATCGGGACCACCGGCCCCGCGAACGACCCGGACCGTGCCGCCACCGTCGACGCCCTCGCGCTCGACCGGCACGAACCCGCGTCCATCGCCGCCGCGGTCGCCGTCGCCCGCGACCACGCACGCCGTGCCCGCGAGGTCGTCTCGAGCGAGCTCTGGGACTGCCTCGACGTCACGCGGTCGCGGATGCCCCGGAAGATCGCCCCCGACCGGGCGCACGAGTTCCTCGGCTGGGTGCGGGAGCGCAGTGCCCTCGCCATCGGGGTGGTCGAGGGTGACGCCAGCCGTGACGAGGTGTGGGAGTTCTTCACCCTCGGGCGGTCACTCACCCGCTGCGCCTCCACCGCCCGGCTGCTCGCGTCGCGGCTGCTCGAGCCGGACGCGGTCACCTCGTGGACGGCGGCGCTCCGGGCGTGCGGCGCGGGCGAGGCCTTCCTGCGCGGCCGTGACCACGCCCCGGTGTCGTCCGATGCCGCCGCCTTCCTGCTCCTCGACGCGCACAGCCCGCGGTCGTTGCGGTTCACCGTGCACCGAGCGGCCGAGTGCCTGGCCGACGTCGCCCCGTCCTGCGTCGCGGACGAGGTCGCCGGGTTCGACGAGGTCCGCGCCCTGCTCGACGGCATCCCCGAGGAGTCGGCGCTCGCGGTGGCGGGTGACGTCGGGCAACGGCTGGCCGTGGCTGCCGACCGCGTCGCCGCGGCCCTCGACGAGCGCGTCTTCGCGTCGTCCGCACCCGTCCTCTGAGCCGACCGGGCGCGTGTGGCGGAACGCCGCTGGTCCGCGCGTCGTGACCGCCGCCGTGGGCCCGGGTGGCGTCGGACGGGAGGCCCGTGGTGGCGCCGGTGCGGGCCTCCCGTCCGACGGTCGGTGCGTCACGGGCCGTCGGCCGACGGGCAGGGCGACCCGCCGGTCCGTCAGACGGCGCTGGAGCGATCGGCGAGCGTCTCGTCGCGTTCCAGCTCGCGGCGGAGCGCCGCACGCGAGCCGACCACCGGCACGGCGTGCGTGATCGCCAGGTGCAGCCGCGAGTCGGCGTCGTAGCGCAGCCGGACCCGCTGGTACCGGACGAGCCAGACGAGCGCGATCCCGAGTGCGACGAAGCCCGAGGCCGCGCCGACGACGATCGCCCAGCGTGGGCCGAAGGCGTCGGCGACGGCACCGACGAGCGGGGCGCCGATGGGGGTGCCGCCCGCGAAGATCGCCATGTAGAGCGCCATCACGCGGCCGCGCATCGCGGGCTTCGTCGTGGTCTGCACCAGGGCGTTCGCCGTGGTCATGAAGGTCAGGGACGCGAGCCCGACGAACACCAGCACGATCGCGAAGGTCCAGTACGTCGGGGCGAGGGCAGCGGCGGTGCACGCGAGCCCGAACCCGCCGGCGGCGAGCACGAGGGTGCGCATCCGCGGTTTGTCCCGGCGTGCGGACAGCAGCGCACCGAGCACCGAGCCGACCGCCATCACCGAGTTGAGCAGCCCGAACTCGCCGGCGCCCTGGTGGAACTCGACCCGCGCCATCGTCGAGGTGAAGATCGGGAAGTTCACGCCGAACGTCCCGACGACGAAGATCATGCAGAGCACGACGACGATGTCCGGCCGGGTGCGGACGTACCGGAAGCCGGCGACGATCTGCCCCTTGCCGCGGCCCGCCCGGACCCGTTCGGCGAGCTGCGCGGGGTCGACGAACCGGAGTGCGAGCAGGACGGCCAGGAACGACCCGGCGTTGATGACGAACACCCATCCGGAGCCGATCGCCGCGATGAGCACACCGGCGACCGCGGGGCCGATCAGGCGTGCGGCGTTGAACGACGCGGAGTTCAGGGCGACGGCGTTCGAGACGTCCTCGCCCTGCACGACGTCGGAGACGAAGGCCTGCCGGATCGGGGCGTCGAACGCGGCGACGATGCCGAGTGCCAGGGCGAAGCCGTACAGCGCGAGCAGGGTGGCGGTGTGCGTGAGGACCATGACGCCGAGCCCCAGCCCGAGCAGTCCCATCAGGCCCTGGGTGAGCATGAGCATCTTCCGGCGGTCGAACCGGTCGGCGGCGAGCCCGGTGAGCGGCAGGAGCAGCAGCTGGGGGCCGAACTGCAGGGCCATCGTGATGCCCACCGCGACGGCGTTGTTGTCGGAGAGCTGGGTCAGCACGATCCAGTCCTGGGCGGTGCGCTGCATCCAGGTGCCGACGTTCGACACCAGGGCCCCGGCGAACCAGATGCGGTAGTTGCGTCCGGCGAGGGAGCGGAACATGGCGGTCACTGCTGGGCCAGCCTCCTCATGATCTCGGTGGCGTCGGCGAGGGTGCCCCGCTCGTCGGCGGTGAGTGCTGCGAGCCGCGGGGAGAGCCAGCCGTCGCGGCGGCGTCGGGTCTCCTCGACGAAGGCGGCTCCGGCGGGCGTCGCGCCGAGCAGCACCTTGCGGCGGTCGTCGCCGTGCCCGCACTTCGACACCAGGCCCCGCTCGACCAGCACCGCGATGGTCTTCGTCATCGAGGGCGGGGTGACGCCGTCCTGTCGGCTCAGGTCGGCCAGGGTCATGGCGCCGTCGCGGTGCAGTCGGGCGAGGGCGGAGAACTGTGCGTCCGTGACGCTCGAATCGGCCTTCTGGGCACGGAGGGTGCGGGACAGCCGGTTCACCGCGATGCGGAGGTCGGTGGCGTCGGTCATCGGTCGTTAGCCTATCTCATTAGTTCAGCGAACGAACTTGATTTCGGGTGTACCGTGCTCTTAGACAACATGTGTTGCCGAGAGAGAAGGAGAACATGTCCGAGTTCGAGGGCAAGGTCGCCGTCGTCACCGGTGGTGGCAGCGGCATCGGTGAGTCGGTCGCGAAGGAGCTCGCCGCGGCGGGCGCCACGGTGGTCGTCGCCGACATCAACCTGGCGGGCGCCGAGCGCGTCGCCGCGTCGATCGTGGAGGCCGGTGGCACCGCTCGCGCGTTCGAGGCGAACTCCGCGGTCGCCGCGGACAACGAGCGAATGGTGCAGTTCGCGGTCGACACGTTCGGCGCGCTGCACCTCGCCGTGAACAACGCGGGCATCGGCGCAGCACCGCAGCCGATCGGCGAGTACGACATCGCCGCCTGGGACCGCGTCCGTGCCGTCGACCTGGACGGCGTCTTCTACGGGCTGCGCTACGAGATCCCCGCGATGGTGGCTGCCGGCGGTGGCGCGATCGTGAACATGGCGTCGGTGCTCGGCGTGGTCGGGATGGCCCAGAACGCCGCGTACGTCACCTCGAAGCACGCGCTCGCCGGGCTGACCAAGGTCGCGGCGCTCGAGTACTCGTCGCAGGGCGTCCGCACGAACGCCGTCGGCCCCGGCTTCATCGAGACCCCGCTGCTCCGGAAGTCGCTCTCGCCCGAGGCCGTCGCGGCGCTCGAGGACGAGCACGCCACGAAGCGGCTCGGCACCGTCGCCGAGGTTGCCGCGCTCGTGCTGTTCCTGCTGAGCGACAAGGCGTCGTTCATCACGGGCAGCTACCACCTGGTGGACGGCGGCTACTCCGCCCACTGACGGGGCCGGTGCACCTGGTCGTTCCGGGCGTACCTGGTCGAAACGGGCGTACCTGGTCAGTTCTTCCGACCGGGTACGCCCGTTTCCGCTTTCCAGCGCGGGTGCGATGGGAAGGAACGTCGGACGGGAGGCCCGCCCAGCGTGCGCCGGTCGGCTCGCGCTGGGCGGGCCTCCCGGTCTTCAGAGCCGCGCGTCCGTCAGGATCGCGTCGTGCGGGAGTAGGGCGTGCACGCCCCACGTGCGGTTCGCGACCTGCGTGATGCGCATGCTCACCGCCACGCTCGCCATCGCGAGGGCCTCGGCGCGGCCGATCCCGTGCAGCCCGGCGATCCAGTCGACCATCCGGTCGAGCGCCGTGGCCGTCGCGACGTTGAGGTCGGCGTCGAAGCCGAAGGTGATGCGTCCGGCGGGGGTGTCGGCGTGCACGCCCTCGACCGGGGCCGCATCGAGGAGCGTCAGGGTCATCGTCGTCGTCATGCCGCACTCGACCGCCGTGCCGGAGACCTCGCCGTCGCCCTGGGCCGCGTGCCCGTCGCCGACGTGGAGCAGGGCGTCCGGCACCGTCACCGGCAGGTACAGGGTGGAGCCGGCGACGAGCTCACGGCAGTCGACGTTGCCGCCGCCGACCGTTCGGGGTGGGATCGTGGAGTGCTCCCCGGTGGGCTCGGGTGGGACGCCGACGACGCCGAGGAACGGTGCCGTCCGCACCCCGAGGCCGAGCTGGTTGACAGCCACCCGGGCAGTCACGTCGATGTCCCAGAGCAGCGGGCCGCGCGACGCCGGATCGGTCAGGCCGAGTGCGCGGTTCACCGGGGAGTCGACCCCGCCCGAGGCCGTGTAGCCCCAGTCGTCGGGCACGAGGTCGTCGAAGTGCACCGCCAGGACCATCCCCGGACCTGCTCCCGCGACGGCGATCGGCCCGACCAGGCAGTGGCCCCGGCGCGGGTCGATCAGGGTCGGGGCGTCGACGCCCGGGCCCGGCTGGCGTTCCGTGTAGCCCGCGGCGCTCAGGGTACGGACGGTCACCGTGTCGCCCGGTTCGACGGTCAGGACCGGCTGGCGTTCGGCGGTGAAGACGTCGACGGCGGAGTCGACCGTGGCGTCGAGGTGGTGGGTGGTCACCGTTCGATCATCCCAGGCGGGGCGGGTGCGGGGCGGTTCCGGGCGTACCTGGTCGGATCGGGCGTACCTGGTCGAATCGGGCATGCCTGGTCGGAACGGGCGTACCTGGTCGGAAGTTCTGACCAGGTACGCCCGAT
The DNA here is from genome assembly GCF_003224215.1 of Curtobacterium sp. MCLR17_043. Classification (NCBI taxonomy): domain Bacteria; kingdom Bacillati; phylum Actinomycetota; class Actinomycetes; order Micrococcales; family Microbacteriaceae; genus Curtobacterium; species Curtobacterium sp. MCLR17_043. Next base: position 161,231 of record NZ_QKLH01000007.1, read on the forward strand.
TCCACAAGCCATCGCGGGTGTTCTGGGAAGGAACGTCCTCAGTGGAACTGGGGGATCGTCAACCAGATGCCCGCCAGCACCGCGGCGATGCACAGCGCGAAGCACAGCACGGCTCCCGCCAGTGCCGCCGGCGGGGTGTGCCCGGAGCGTGGGGTCTCCTCGGAGTACTGCGTACGCTCGCCGCCCGCGTCGTCCGGCTGCCCCGTCCCGAGCAGCCGGAGGCCGAGCGTGTACACGAGCACCAGGCCCACGGCGGCCACGAAGCCGACGCCGGCGACCGTGCCGATCGCGGTGAAGTCGATGTCCATCGTCGTTCCCCTCAGTTCGCTGCGCCGGTCGGCTGCGGCTCGGCCTGCTCGGCCGGCCCGGACTCGGTGGTGATGTCCTCGTGCGAGATCGGCTTGCGCTTCGCGAGGACGGAGAAGGTGAGCCCGCCGGCCAGTGCGAGGACCGCGACGAGCACCAGCCCGAAGGCCGAGGTCGATGCGAGCCAGGTCGCGAGCGCCCCGACCACCGCAGCGGCGGGCAGCGTGATCACCCATGCGATGACGATGCGGCCGACGACCGACCAGTGCACGTCGGCGAGCTTCTTGCCGAGGCCCGAGCCGACGACCGCGCCGCTCGTCACGTGGGTCGTCGAGAGCGCGAAGCCCAGGTGCGACGAGATGAGGATCGTCGCGGCGGAGCTCGTCTCGGCGGCGAAGCCCTGCGGCGACTGCACGTCGGAGATCTTCTTGCCGACGGTCTGCATGATCCGCCAGCCGCCCATGTACGTGCCGAGGCCGATCGCGAGCCCGCAGGCCAGGATCACCCAGAGCGCCGGACCGGTACCGGCGGCCTGGTAGTTCGCGGCGATGAGGGTCAGCGTGATGACGCCCATCGTCTTCTGCGCGTCGTTCGTGCCGTGTGCGAGCGACACCAGCGACGCCGAGATCGTCTGCCCGTGCCGGAACCCGGTCGCCGCACCGTGCGTCGTCGCGTTCTTCGTGAGCACGTACGCCAGGTACGTCGCGACCAGGGCGATCACCCCGGCGATGACCGGGGAGAGCAGCGCCGGCAGCACGACCTTCGACACCACCGTCGCCCAGCTGATCGAGTTCAGACCCGCCCCGATGATCGAGGCGCCGATGAGCCCGCCGAACAGCGCATGGGTGGACGAGGACGGCAGCCCGAGGTACCAGGTCGCCAGGTTCCAGAGCACCGCGCCGACGAGCCCCGCGAAGATCATCGTGGGCGAGATGTGGATGCCGTCCTGCCCCTCGCGGATGATGCCCTGCGAGACGGTCTTTGCGACCTCGGTGGACAGGAACGCGCCGACCACGTTGAGCACGGCGGAGATGAGCACGGCGGTCCGGGGCTTGAGCGCTCCCGTGGCGACCGACGTGGCCATGGCGTTCGCGGTGTCGTGGAAGCCGTTCGTGAAGTCGAACACGAGGGCCACGACGATCACCAGCGTGACGATGACGATGACGTCCATGCGCAGGACGCTAGGCCCGCCCGGAACCCCCTGCGTGAACGCCGGGTGAACAGGTCCGGGATGGGGCGCGTCTGCGAGGATGCTCACGTGCCCACCTTCTCCGCCGCTCGCGGCGACGCCTCGTTCACCGACGCCCACGGCGTCGAGATCGTCTACTCGACCTGGCGTGCGGCACGGCCGAAGGGTGTCGTGCAGATCGCGCACGGGGTCGGGGAGCACGGGCTCCGGTACGAACCGCTCGCGCAGGACCTGGTGCGCGCCGGCTACACCGTGCACGCCAACGACCACCGGGGGCACGGACGCACCGGCCTGACCCAGTGGGACGGCGACCACGCCAAGCTCGGCAGGCTCGGCCCCGGCGGCCTGCGCGCGGCGATCGCCGCGGTGGAGCAGATGAGCGCGGTCGCGCGGGCCGACGAACCGGGGCTGCCGCTCGTGCTGCTCGGGCACTCGTGGGGGTCGCTGATGGCGCAGCGGATCGTGAACACCTCGTCGGACTGCTACGACGGCGTCGTCCTGTCCGCGAGCGCCTACCGGCTGCCCGGCTGGATGAACAGCGGCGACCTCAACGCCCGGCACGCGGGGTCCGGGCCCACCAAGTACGAGTGGCTCACCCGCGACCGGAAGATCATCGACGCGATGGCGCTCGACCCCCTGGCGGTCGAGGCCGACGTCATCGGGCTCTTCGGGCTCGCCGACACCCTCCGGCTGCTCGGTGTGCCGCGGCGGGGGATCCCGCACGACCTGCCGATGCTGCTGCAGGTCGGCTCCGACGACACCCTCGGTGGTCCGCGCTCGATCGAGCGTCTGGCGCAGGCGTACCGCCGACGCGGCCGGCTGTCCGACGTGACCGTGCAGGTGTACGAGGGCGCACGCCACGAGGTCTACAACGAGACCAACCGCGCCGAGGTCATCGGCGACCTGGTCGCGTGGCTCGACCGGGTGACCGCGCGCTGACGGCGCTCGCCGCGTCCTGCGACGCGACCGGCGGCGGACTGGAGGCCCGTGGCGGCGCCGCCACGCGCCTCCAGGCCGTCACCGGGCAGGCCCACTGCCGGGCCGTCGGCCGTCCGGAATAGGGTTGCGGCATGCACGGTGAGTACAAGGTCCCCGGAGGCAAGCTGGTCGTCGTCGACCTCGAGGTGGTCGACGGCACGATCCAGCAGTTCCGCCTGGCGGGTGACTTCTTCCTGGAACCCGACGACGCGCTGCCGCTCATCGACGCGGCCGTGAACGGGCTTCCCGTCACCACCGACGCTGCTGGCGTCGCCGCAGCCGTGCGGGCGGCCCTGCCGACCGATGCGGTGCTGCTCGGCTTCACGCCCGAGTCCGTCGGCGTCGCGGTGCGCCGCGCGCTGTCGCGGGCCTCGACCTGGCGCGACCACGACTGGCAGATCGTGCACGAGGGGCCGATCAGCCCGAACGAGCACCTCGCGCTCGACCAGGTGCTGACCGAAGAGGTCGGTGCCGGCCGTCGCGGTCCCACGCTGCGCATCTGGGAGTGGGACCAGCCGGCCGTCGTGATCGGGTCGTTCCAGTCGCTCAAGAACGAGGTCGACCCCGCCGGCGCCGAGAAGTACGGCGTGCAGGTGGTCCGACGCATCTCCGGCGGTGGCGCGATGTTCATGGACGCCGGCGCCGTCATCTCCTACTCGCTCTACGTGCCGTCCGACCTGGTGCAGGGCATGACGTTCGCCGACTCGTACGCGTTCCTCGACGAGTGGGTGATCGAGGCGCTCAAGTCGCTCGGCATCGAGGCGTACTACCAGCCCCTCAACGACATCACCTCGACCAAGGGCAAGATCGGCGGGGCCGCACAGAAGCGCCTCGGCACCGGGTCCCTGCTGCACCACGCCACCATGAGCTACGACATGGACGGCGAGAAGATGGTCCAGGTGCTGCGCATCGGGCGCGAGAAGATGAGCGACAAGGGCACCACGAGCGCCGCGAAGCGCGTCGACCCGCTCCGCTCGCAGACGGGGTTGTCCCGCGCCGAGATCATCGAGCGGCTGATCGGCACCTTCACCCGCCTGTACGGGGCGACCGAGGGGCACGTGACCGAGGCCGAGCGCGAGCGGGCGCAGGAGCTGGTGCGGACGAAGTTCGCGACGAAGGAGTGGCTCGAGCGGGTGCCGTGAGCCCTGCTCGGTCGACGGTGGACGCGACGGCCGGAGCTGAGGGGGGACGTCCCGGCCGCCGCTGCTTCGAGTGTGCGCCTCGACCTCATGAACCAGACGTGTGGATGATGAGAATCCCCCGCGCGGCTGATCCGCTCGCCGCGCAGCCCACGTAGCGTCGCTGCCGTGAACTGGTTGATCTTCCTGGGGGCGGTGGCCGCCGTGGCCGTCGTGGTGTGGATCGCCGATCGCATGGGGTGGATCGACCTGTCGAACAAGTCCCAGCGCAGCGGCGGATCCGGAGGCATGGGCGGGATGCTGGACGAGGTGTTCGCACCGACCCGGCACGAGACGCAAGCCGAGTACGAACGGCAGGCGCGCCTGCCGAAACAGGCCCCGTCTCCGGCGGACCACGACCACGATCTGCTCAGCGGCAGCGTGCTCATCCGGGTGCCGGCGGTGCGGAGCGCCGGGCGGCACGAGGCCCGCGCGGGGACGCACGACCGCTCGTACTGAGCTTCTGCGCGTCGTGCTGCTCGCTTCAGCGCGTCGTGAGCTCCTGGTAGTCCGGGTGCCGCTCGATCCACGCGTGCACGTAGCTGCACTGCGCGACGACCCGGCGTGACGAACTCGCACGCACGTCGTCGAGGGCGTGCTGCACCAGGATCGACGCGTGCCCACCGCCGCGGTGCTCGGGATCGACCTCGGTGTGCACGAAGCGGATCTCGTCGCCGTCGATCTCGTACGCGGCGAGGCCGATGACCTCGCCGTCCTCGATCAGGGAGTACTGCTGCTTGTCGGTGTCGTTGCGGACCTCGGGTGCTGCTGCCATGCACTCGACCGTACGCCGGGGCCTGGGCGTGCGCTCTGGGCTGCGCGCTGGCTCCGTGTGCTGCGGTGCGCGACAATGGGTCCGTGCGCAGGGGAGACGACCGAGGCCCGGACCGCGTCGTCCTCGGCGACGCCCTCGACGTGGTCCCCGCGTACCCGGACGGCTCCTTCACGCTGGTGTACCTCGACCCGCCGTTCAACACCGGCCGGTACCAACGGCGGCACGCGACCTCCGCCGTCCCGAAGGCCGACGGTCCCGTGATGGGGTTCCACGGCCGGACCTACGAGCGGGTGCGCGGCGACCTGATGCGCTTCGACGACCGGTTCGAGGACTACTGGTCGTTCCTCGAGCCCCGACTCATCGAGGCCTGGCGGCTGCTCGCCGCCGACGGCACGCTGTACCTGCACCTCGACTACCGCGAGTCGCACTACGCCAAGGTGCTGCTCGACGCGCTCTTCGGCCGCGAGTCGTTCCTGAACGAGATCGTGTGGGCCTACGACTTCGGCGCCAAGTCCAAGACGCGCTGGCCCACGAAGCACGACACGATCCTGGTCTACGTGAAGGACCCGTCGCGGTACTGGTTCGACTCCGAGGCCGTCGACCGCGAGCCGTACATGGCGCCGGGGCTCGTCACGCCCGAGAAGCGCGAGCGCGGCAAGCTGCCCACCGACGTCTGGTGGCACACGATCGTGTCGCCGACCGGCCGCGAGAAGACCGGCTACCCGACGCAGAAGCCCGAGGGGGTGCTGCGACGGATCGTGCAGGCGTCCTCACGCGAGGGGGACTGGGTGCTCGACTTCTTCGCAGGCAGCGGGACCACGGGCGCGGTGGCGCAGGCGTTGGGGCGGCGGTACGTGCTGGTGGACGACAACCCGGCAGCGATCGACGTGATGCGGAAGCGGTTGCCGGGAGCGTCGTTCGAGGTGGCCGGAGCCCCGGCGGCACCGGCCGTCTGAGGCGGGCGGGGTCTGCGACGATCCACGAGTCGTTCGACGCGTGGATCGTCGGAACATGCACACGCCCGAGCGACGATGTCGACGTCGTACGACATCGGCGGTGTCGCTCCCGCTCGGCCGCAACAGTTGCACACGCGCAGATGCGACGAGGTCGCTGTCGTACGACAGCGACCTCGTCGTTCGGCATCAGCCAGCGAGCGCCCGCACCAACTACTCCGCCGAGTGCCGCCCGTGCGCGTGCGCATCGCCAGCGTCGTCAGCGTCCGGCCGGGAGGCCCCGCTCGCCTCCGCCGCGTCGGCTCCGGCCCCGGGGGCGTCCGGCTCCACGACCGGGGCAGCGTGCGCAGCCCGGGTCCGGATGGCACCGGTCGTCGTCGGGGGCTCGTCGACCGGCGCAGCCGCCGAGTGTGCACCGTGCGTCGTGGCGTTCGGCAGCGGCGCACGGGTGTCGTCGACCCCGTGCGGCAGCACCGAGACGTCCGACGCTCCGGCGGCCCGGGCGGACCGCGGCTGCACGTCCGGCGACGTCGGCACGTCGGGCGAGGTCGGGACCTCGGCGGAGGACGACCCCGTCGGCACCGGACCTGCACCCGGTGCGGCGGCGGCAGCGGCTGCGGCGGCGCTGCCGTCCGACCCCGCACCGGCAGCGGTGCGTGCGGCATCGGCCTGCTCCTGCAGCGCCGAGGTCTTGCGGAGCGGCGGCACCCGGAAGAACCACGTGAGCACGAACGCGAGCAGGATCACCGCGAGGCCGACGTAGTAGACACGGACGGCCGAGTCGCTGAACCCGACCAGGAACGGACGGCTCAGCCGGGGGTCCGCCCCGTTCAGGAACGACGTGTCGCTCGTCGCCGAGTCGGTGGACGAGCTCGCGGCCGAGTCACCGCTCTTCAGCTGCTTGATGAGCGTCGGGGCGACCTGGTCGACGACGTTCTCCCGCTGCGCCTTGTCCGAGTAGTCGATCTGCAGCGTGCCGTCGACGACCGAGGCGTTCGCCTTCGTGGCTGCCGTCTCGAGCGCCTGCTGCTCGGCTGCGGGCTTCGCGTCGTCGACCTGCTGGGCGATGATCGTGTCCGCGGCGGCGGCGGGGACCGTGCCCGCGGCGACCTGCCGCTGCACGGCTGCGGTCACCTGCTTGGTCACGGCAGCGTCGGCGGCCTGCTTCGCCTGCGCGGTGCCCTGGTCGAGACCGTCCTGCACGTTCTTCTGCACCGGGTCGACGATCTTCGTCCAGATCTCGTCCATCACGCCCTGGTTCTTCGACGCGTTCGCGACCGAGGGCGTCATCGCGGCGTTGAGCGCGCTCTTCAGGTCGGACTCGTTCTGCATCGCGGCGCTGATGTTCGTCGGCATCAGGGTGAACAGCACGGAGAGCAGGACGGCGGTACCCATGGTGCCGCCGATCTGACGGAAGAACGTCGCCGCGCTCGTCGCGACACCGATGTCCCGCGGCGAGACCGAGTTCTGCGCGGCCAGGGTCAGCGTCTGCATGAGCTGCCCGAGTCCGAGCCCGATGCCGAACATGCCGAGCATCAGGAACCACAGGGGCCGGTCGGCGGTCAGGAACGTCAGGACCGTGAAGCCGATCGCCGTGAACGCCGTTCCGGTGATCGGGAAGACCTGGTAGTTGCCGGTCTTCGAGATGATCTGGCCGGAGGCGATCGACGAGATCATCAGGCCGAGCACCATCGGCAGCATGGCGAATCCGGACTCGGTCGGGGTCACGCCCTTGACGATCTGCAGGTAGAGCGGGATCGTCAGCATCGCGCCGAACATGCCGAAGCCGACGAGCACGGACAGGATCGCGGACATCGAGAACACCCGTGACCCGAACAGCTTCATCGGCAGGATCGCGTCGTCGCCCATGGCCCGCTCGACGATGATGAACGCGATCAGGCCGAGGGCACCGATGGCGTAGCAGGCGAAGGCGGTGGGGGAGTCCCAGCCCCACTCACGGCCCTGCTCGGCGATGAGCAGCAGCGGCACGAGCGTGACGATGACGAGCGTCGCGCCCCACCAGTCGATGCGGGGCTTGCCCCGGTCGCCGAACTTCGGCAGGTGCAGGAACGTCAGCACCATGAACAGGGCGATGATGCCGATCGGCACGTTGATCAGGAACACCCAGCGCCAGCCCGCGATGAACAGCAGCTGGTCCGCGCCGGCGAAGACGCCACCGACGAGCGGCCCGATGACGGACGAGATGCCGAACACCGCCAGGAAGTAGCCCTGGTACTTCGCTCGCTCGCGTGGGGCGAGCATGTCGCCCATGATCGCCAGCGGCAGGGACATCAGGCCACCGGCACCCAGGCCCTGCAGCGCACGGAACCCGGCGAGCATGAGCATCGAGTCGGAGAACGACGCCGCGAACGAACCGACGATGAAGATGCCGATCGCGGTGATGAAGAGCGGCCGGCGACCGAAGATGTCGGAGAGCTTGCCGTAGATCGGGGTCGTCACCGTCGACGCGATGAGGTACCCGGTGGTGACCCAGGCCTGCTGGTCGAGCCCGTGCAGGTCGTCACCGATGGTGCGGATCGCGGTGCCGACGATCGTCTGGTCGAGGGCGCCGAGGAACATGCCGGCCATCAGGCCGTAGATCACCAACAGGATCTGTCGGTGGTTCATCACGACGTTGGACGCCGTGGTGGGGGCCGCGGGGGCGGTCGCCGTCTGGGTCATGAGCAGGGTCTCCCGGGGTACCGATGCGCTGGCAGAACGATTTTTGCGCTGCCTGCAAAGTTACAACTGCCGCAAGTGCTCGGTCGCACCGAGACGGCTTCCTGAGTGGATCGGCAGTCACGGTACGCCCAGTGGACCCCGGTGGCACACGGCCTGGAGGCCCGGCTTGGTTCCGGCGGACGGGCTGCGGTGTCCGAGACCCGCAGCCCGTCCGACGAGGGCGCTACGCGCCCAGTGCTGCGTCGACGATCTCCTTGGCCTCGCGCTGCACCTGCTCGAGGTGCTCCTGCCCGACGAAGCTCTCCGCGTAGATCTTGTAGACGTCCTCGGTGCCCGACGGGCGCGCGGCGAACCACGCCTTGTCGGTGACGACCTTGACGCCGCCGACGGCTGCGTCGTTGCCCGGGGCCTTCGACAGCTTCGCGGTGATCGGGTCACCGGCCAAGGTGTCCGCGGTGATGGCGTCGCCGTCGAGCTTGCCGAGGCGGGCCTTCTGCTCCTTCGAGGCCGCGGCGTCGACGCGCTGGTAGACCGGCGCGCCGAAGCGCTCGGTCAGCTCGGCGTAGAGCTGCGAGGGGGTCTTGCCGGTGACGGCGACGATCTCGGACGCCAGGAGCGCCAGGATGATGCCGTCCTTGTCTGTGGTCCACGCGGTGCCGTCGGTGCGCAGGAACGACGCACCCGCGGACTCTTCGCCGCCGAAGGCCACCGAACCGTCGATCAGGCCGGGGACGAACCACTTGAAGCCGACCGGGACCTCCCACAGGCGACGGCCCAGGGACTCGGCGACGCGGTCGATGATGCTCGACGACACCAGGGTCTTGCCGATCGCGGCGTCGTCGCGCCACTCGGGCCGGTGCGCGTAGAGGTACTCGATCGCGACCGCGAGGTAGTGGTTCGGGTTCATCAGCCCGCCGTCGGGCGTGACGATGCCGTGCCGGTCGGAGTCGGCGTCGTTGCCGGTGAGCACGTCGAAGTCGTCCTTGCGGGCGAGTACCGAGGCCATCGCCGAGGGGCTCGACGGGTCCATCCGGATCTTGCCGTCCCAGTCGAGCGTCATGAAGGCCCACGTGGGGTCGACCTCGGGGTTCACGACGGTCAGGTCGAGGCCGTAGTGGTCGCGGATGGCGTTCCAGTACGGCAGCGAGGCGCCACCGAGCGGGTCGGCACCGATCTTCACGCCGGCACGCTTGATCGCGGCGATGTCGATGATGTTCTCGAGGTCGGCGACGTACGTGTTCAGGAAGTCGTAGCGCTCGGGCTCGGCGTCCTCGGTGCGCTGCACCTCGGCGTTGCCGCCCTCGATGATCGCGTTCGCCCGGTTCGCGATCCAGCTCGTGGCGTCGCTGTCGGCGGGACCACCGTGGGGCGGGTTGTACTTGAAGCCGCCGTCGCGGGGCGGGTTGTGGCTCGGCGTGATGACGATGCCGTCGGCCGTGTCCGGGTTGCCGGCGCGGTTGTAGCGGATGATCGCGTGGCTCAGTGCGGGCGTCGGTACGAAGCCGTCCTCGCTGTCGGCGAGCACGCGCACGCCGTTGGCGGCGAGGACCTGCAGGGCGGTCTGCTCCGCGGGGGCGGAGAGCGCGTGGGTGTCGCGGCCGATGAAGAGCGGCCCGTCGGTGCCCTGGTCGCGGCGGTACTCCACGATCGCCTGCGTGATGGCGGCGATGTGGGTGTCGTTGAAGGCGGTGTCGAGCGACGACCCGCGGTGTCCGGACGTGCCGAACACGACCTTCTGCTCGGGGACCGAGACGTCGGGCACTCGGTCGTGGTAGGCGGCGAGGAGCTCGTCGAGGTCGACGAGGTCGTCTGCGGTCGCTGGGGTGCCGGCGCGGTCGTTCATGCGTCCATCCTGGCATCGGCCGCCCTGGCGCGTTCGGGGGAAGTGCACCGGAGGTCGGGGGAACGCGAGCGAGCGGCCGCCCCACCCGGGTTGAGGGGGACCCCCGGGGTGGACGACCGCTCGCGGTCTGTGGAGGCAGGTGCCTCAGGCGGTGCGGAACGAACCCGTCGCCGTGCGGAACGAGCCGGTCACGGTGCGCGTCGAGGACGTCGCGGTGCCAGGACGGCGGAACTGCGTGTCGACGAAGCGGCCGAGTGCGCGGCCGGTGCCGGTGCCGGTGTAGCTGCCGATCGGGCTGCGGGTCGCGTCGCCGGTGAAGGCGCCGAGCTCGGCGCGGGTCTCGAGGCCGGTCACGTAGGCGCCGCCCAGGGGGTTCTGACGGTTCTGCATGGGTGCTCCTCGTCGTCGTGCCGAGGTCCGCAGGTCACCGAGCCGGCGACCGCGACGCCGTCGGCTGGATGACCACCACTCTACGCGCTTGTCTTGCATCATACAAAACAAGCGCGTGTCGGAGCCTCAGGCGAGCAGCTCGCAGAAGTTCCGGCCCTCGGCCGTCCAGCTCTGCCGCGCGACCAGTCCGGCTTCCGCCGCGTGCCGGTGCAGGGCATCGAGGCCGACCTCGGCCCAGGGGAACCCGGCGCTCTCGTTGCCGTCGGCATCGACCACCCGGGCGGTGTACACGCGGTCGGCCGTGACCTCGGGGTTCGTCTCCACGATGACCCGGCCGCCGGCGCGGACGATCTCGCGGCAGCGGGCGAGCAGGGCTGTCGGGTCGCCGCCGATGCCGATGTTGCCGTCGATCACGAGCGCGGTGTCCCAGTGGCCCTCGTCGGGCACGGCGTCGAACACGGAACCCTGCAGGGCGGTGCCGCCGGAGCGCTGCGCGATGGCGACGGCCTCGGCGGAGACGTCCACGCCGAGCGCCGGGATGCCCCGGGAGCGTGCGGCGACGAGCATCCGACCCGGGCCGCAGCCGATGTCGATGACGCCGCCGTCGACGTCGTCGAGCAGCGAGCGGTCGACACGGTCGGCGGCGGCGCTCCAGCGGCCGACGTCCATCGTGGTGACGGCGTCGGGACGGTCGGCGTCGGTCAGGCGCAGGTGGCCGTCGGTGCGGAGCGCACGGGCGTACGGCTCGCCGCCGCCGGCACCGAACGAGACGGGTGCGTGCATGGTCATCGGGTGCTCCCCACGGTCTCGGCACGGAGTGCCCGGGTGAAGTCGGAGTCGGGTGCGAGGTCGGCGACCCGCTCGGCGTCCGGCATGGTGTCGACGTCGAGCAATTCGCCGAGCACGCCCACGTCGAGTCCGGCGTCGGTCAGGCGTGCGAGCTGCACGGCTCCGGTGTCGTCGCGCGACATGGGGACGCCGCGCAGCAGATCGCCGGTGGGCTGTCGGAGGTACAGCGACCAGAAGCCGCCGTCCTCGGCCGGGCCGAACCAGGCATCGCGGGCGGCGTCGTCGAACACCGGTGCGAGGTCCGCGGTGGACACCTGCGGGGTGTCCATGCCGACGAGCAGCAGCGGACCGTCGACGGCGTCGAACAGGAACCCGAGGCGTTCGTCCAGGCCGCCACCGGGCTGGTGCAGCACCTCGAACCCCTCGGCTGCCGCAGGCACGACGTCGCCGTCGAAGAACAGGACCCGGCGGGCCGCGGGCAGTGCGCGGACGGTCGCCAGGGTGTCGGCGAGGCTCGCGGACGCGACGCGTGCTGCACCCTCGGGGGAGAGCGCCGGCGTCAGCCGGGTCTTCACCTTGCCGGGCAGGCACTCCTTCGCCACGACGGCGACGGTCACGTCGGCGCGCGCAGCGTCGCTGGCGTGCACGTGGGTGGGGTCGGCGGTCACGAGCGGGCCTCCTCGACCACGGGGGTGGACTCGGCCGCCTGGCGGAGCGGTCCCGGCGCGACGACCCGGACACGGGCCTCCCGGCGGTACGCACGGAGCAGACGGGACATGTCCCGCACCGCGTTGATCGTGCCGCGGAGCGTGCCGGTGACCTTGCTGTCGCCGATGCGCTGCGCGTACCCGATGTCGGACTCGTCGACGCGCCAGCCGGCGGCGTGCGCGGCCAGCACCATCTCGAGCGGGTAGCCGCTGCGGCGGTCGCGCAGGTCGAGGGAGACGAGGTCCTCGCGGCGCATCACGCGCATCGGGCCGAGGTCGCGCAGACGGTAGCCGGTCGCGCGGTGCATGAGGACGGCGAGGACGCGGTTCGCGAAGCGCGCGTGCGGAGCCCACGCACCGCGGCCCGTCGGGACGCGGCGGCCGAGGGCCAGGTCGACGCGGCCACTGGCCACGCGGTCGACCAGGGGCGGGAGCTCGGCGGGGTCCATCGAGGCGTCGGCGTCGCAGAAGGCGACGAAGTCGGCGGTCGCCGCGGCGACCCCGGCGGCACAGGCCGAACCGAAGCCCTTGACGGGTTCCGTCACCACCAGGGCACCGTGGGCACGGGCGACGTCGGCCGATCCGTCGGTCGATCCGTTGTCGACGACGATGGCCCGGTAGCCCGTGGGGAGCCGTGCGATGACCTTCGGCAGGGCGTCCGCCTCGTCGAGGCACGGCAGGATCACGTCGACAGTCATGTCCGTCATTCGGTGCGGTCGGTCGGATCGACGGGTCTGTCCTGGCATGCACTCGACACAACACGACGACGCGCTGCGGGGTACAGGAAACTGCCGGGTCCTGGTCGTTCAGCGCGTCCGGTTCTCGGACGGTCCCCAGAACGGGGGACAGGGTGCGTGCATGTCGGGCGTTCCGGGTCTCGCAAGACGCCGTCGTGTCGTCGAGACGCCGCCGGATGCGGCTGCGTCTCACGCACCAGGAGGCGTGGTGCAGTCACGACGGCGTCTCGGGTGGCCCTGGGGGCGGGGACTGCGGACGGGAGGCGCGGGGCGGCGCCGTCACGGGCCTCCCGTCCGGTGGCTGGTCGCGCTCTCAGGCACGGCCAGCGGTGCGCCGCTCGCGCACGCGTTCCGGCTAGCGGACGGCGCTGCGGAGCGGAGCCGTCGCGAAGTCGCGCATGCCGGCCTCGAAGTCGACCTCGGCGTGCCAGCCGAGCTCGGCGGCGATGCGTGCCGAACTCGCGGTGACGTGGCGGACGTCGCCCAGGCGGTACTCGCCCGTGACGACCGGCTGCGGGCCGTCGGGTCCGGCGATCGCGGCGGCCATGTCGCCGATGGTGTGCACGGTGCCGGAGCCGACGTTGTACGCGCGGAACGTGTCCGACGGCAGGTCTGCGGTCCCTGCGATGGAGGCGGCGTTCGCGCCGGCGACGTCGTCGACGTGCACGAAGTCGCGTCGCTGGGCGCCGTCCTCGAAGACCCGGGGTGCCTCGCCGCGGGCCAGTGCCGAGCGGAACAGGGACGCGACACCGGCGTAGGGGGTGTTCGCCGGCATGCCCGGTCCGTAGACGTTGTGGTAGCGGAGCGCGATCGCGCTGCCGCCCGTGGCGCGGGCCCAACTGGAGGCGAGGTGCTCCTGCGCGACCTTCGTCTGCGCGTACACGTTGCGGGGGTCGAGCGCTGCGGACTCGTCGATCAGGCCGGGCAGCAGGGGCTGACCGTCGGGGCCGATCGGGTCGAAGCGGCCGGCGTCGAGGTCCTCGCGGCGGCGGGCCGGCGGACGGGTGGGTTCGCCGGAGGCGGTGGTGTACGCGCCCTCGCCGTAGACGACCATCGAACTGGCGACGACGAGCCGGCCGATGTCGTGCCGGTCCATGCCGGCGAGGACGTGGGCGGTGCCGGCGTCGTTCGACGAGACGTAGTCGGGGGCGTCTTGGAAGTCCACGCCGAGGCCGACCTTGGCCGCCTGGTGGCACACGACGTCGATGCCGTCGAGGGCGGCGTCGAGGGCGACCCGGTCGCGGACGTCGCCGTGCACGAACGCGATGCCCTGCTGCTGGTGGGCGCGGATGACCTCGGCGGGGTCGCCGTGCACGTCGTCGCGCAGGGAGTCGAGGACGCGGACCTCGTGGCCGTCGGCCAGGGCGCGGCGGACGATCGCGGAGCCGATGAAGCCGGCGCCGCCGGTGACGAGGAGGCGGCTCATGCGGTGGCGCCCGTGGTGGCGGTGGCGGCGGACTGGGCCTTCGTGGCGGTGACACCCGTGGTCGGCTGGGCCTGCATGATGCTTGCGCTCGCGCTGGTCGGGACGAGTTCGCGCGGGGTGAAGTCGGCGGGGATCGCGGCGACGATCTGGCCGATGGCGCGGACGATGACCTCGTTGGCGCGGGCGAGGCGTTCCATGACGAGCGCGTGGGTGACGACGGCTCCGGCGTCGTCGACGTCGGGGCCGCTGGCTGCGGCTGCGGCCTCGTCCTCGGTCGGGGCCAGGCCGGCGTCGGCGTCGGTCACGAACGACAGGTTCACGGTGGCGATGCCGAGTTCGGCGGCGAGCGGGACCTCGGGCGTCATCGTCATGTTGACGGTGTGGCCGCCGGCCTGGCGGAGCCAGACGGACTCCGCGCGGGTGGAGAACCGGGGGCCCTGGATGACGACGCAGGTGCCGGTCGGACGGAACGGCACGTCGAGTCCGGCGACGGCGTCGATCGCCGCGCGCCGGAGCGTCGGGTCGAACGGGTCGGCGAAGGACAGGTGCTGCACGTCGTCCTCGAAGAACGTGTCGGCGCGGCCCCAGGTGCGGTCGATGAGCTGGTCGGTCACGACGAAGGTGCCCGGGGCGTAGTCGGGGTGCAGGCCGCCGACGGCGCTCGAGGACACGATCGCGCGGACGCCGAGCGAACGGAGCGCCCAGACGTTCGCACGGTGGTTGATGCGGTGTGGGGCGACGGAGTGCTCACGGCCGTGGCGGGTCAGGAACGCGACCCGTCGTCCGGCCATCGTGCCGATGCTGATCGGGCTCGACGTCGGGCCGAACGGGGTCGGGACGTCGAGCTCGTCGGCGGTGCCCTCCTCGAACAGCTGGTAGAGGCCGGAGCCTCCGATGACACCGATCGTCACGGCTTCGTCGTTCTCCACAGGTCCTCCGGTTGGTCGTCGGCGCGGGCTGCGCGCTGGATACGCTACTGACGGCGCCACCGGGCGAACCGGGAGCGGCGCCACCAACCCCCTGTTCGGAGGCACCTGTGCGAACGATCGGTCAGCACCGCGACGACCTGGCGGCGTTGCTCGCGCCGGTGGTGGCGGGCCTCGGAGCAGAAGAACTGCCGCTCGACGAACTCGCCGATGCCGGTGCCGGGTTCGCTCACCGCGTGCTCGCGGCGGCCGTCCTGTCGCCCGTTCCGCTGCCGCCGTTCGACAACAGTCAGATGGACGGGTTCGCCGTGCAGGCCGCGGACGCGGGGCAGGCCGTCCGGGTCGTCGCACCCATCCCGGCCGGCGTGGTGCCCGAACCGCTCGAGCCCGGCACGGCCGCGCCGATCATGACCGGTGCACGGATCCCGACCGGCGCCGACGCGGTGTTCCCGGTCGAGGCGACCGAGCCCGGTGCGTTCCCGGCGGCGCTCGAGCTGCCACGGGTGACGGTGCCCGCCGAGCTGACCGCCGGCACCTTCGTGCGGGTGACCGGCAGCGACCTGCCCGCCGGTGCCGAGCTCGCTCCGGCCGGTTCCGCCGTCACGCCGGCGCTGCTCGGCGCGCTGGCTGCTGCGGGGGTGACGACCGTGTCGGTGCGCCGACCACTGCGGGTCCTCGTCGTGTCGACCGGGTCCGAGCTGCAGGGTGCCGACACGGATGCGGCGACCATCGGCGACGCGAACGGCATCGCGCTGCGGGCAGCCCTCGCCCAGGTCGGTGCGGACTCACGGGCCGTCCGGGTGCCCGACGACGTCGATGCCTTCGACCGGGCGCTCGATGCAGCCGTGGGGGACTGGGCCGACCTCGTGCTGACCACCGGGGGCATCAGCGCCGGGGCGTACGAGGTCGTGCGACAGGCGCTCGAACCCCGGGGGCTCGCGGTGACGCCGGTCGCGATGCAACCGGGTGGGCCGCAGGCGTTCGGCAGCGTCGTGTTCGGTGCCGGTCGCGCCGTGCCGGTCGTGTCCTTCCCCGGCAACCCGGTGTCGGCGCTCGTCTCGTTCGAGGTGTTCCTGCGACCCCTGCTCGCCGCCGCCGTCGGACTCGTGCCGGACCGGCCCACGCAGGTCCTGCCGGCGGCCTCCGCTGCCGACTCACCCGTCGGCAAGCACCAGGTCCGTCGCGGCCGGGTGCAGGACGGTGCCGTGCACTTCGTCGGTGGCCCGAGTTCGCACCTGCTCGTCCACTACGCCGCCGCCACCCACCTGGTGCACGTCCCCGTGGGGGTCGACGCCGTCGAGGTCGGCGACCCCCTGACCGTCTGGAGCCTCCGATGACCGACCCGTCCGCTGACCAGATGCGGTCCGAACCGACGCCGACCGACGAGTTGTCGCACGTCCGCGCTGACGGCACCGCGCACATGGTCGACGTCTCCGCGAAGGACGTCACCGACCGGTCGGCCACCGCCACCGCCACCGTCGTCACCCGGCCCGACGTCGTCGCACGCATCCTCGACGGCTCGCTGCCCAAGGGTGAGGTCGTCGGCACCGCCCGGATCGCCGCGATCATGGCGGTGAAGAAGACCTCCGACCTGATCCCGCTGTGCCACCCGCTGCCGATCGCCGGCGTGCAGGTCGACATCACCGGCACCGACGACCGCGTGCTGATCGAGGTGTCGGTCCGCACGACCTCGCGCACCGGCGTCGAGATGGAAGCCCTGACCGGGGCGAGCGTCGCCGCCCTGACGGTGTACGACATGGTGAAGGCCGTCGACCGGGCGGCCGTGATCACGGACGTGCGCGTGCTCGAGAAGCACGGCGGGCGCTCCGGGGACTGGAGCAACCGATGACCGCCGAGCCGACCAGGGGCCGGGCCGCCGTCGTCGTGGTGTCCACGCAGGCCGCCGCCGACCCTGCACTCGACCGCACCGGATCCGTCATCGCCGACTGGCTGCGCGACCACGGGTTCACCACGAGCGACCCGATCATCGTCCCCGACGGCGGCGCGATCACCGAGACCGTCACCGCGGAACTCCTGGCCGACGCCCGGGTCGTCATCACCACCGGCGGCACCGGGGTCACCCCGACCGACCGGACCCCCGAGGCCGTGGCGGGCCTGATCGACCTCGAACTGCCCGGCATCACCGAGGAGATCCGTCGACGCGGACTCGCGGGTGCCGGCCCGACCGCGCTGCTCACCCGCGGCGTCGCCGGGGTCACGAACGCCGGCTGTCTGCTCGTCACCCTGCCCGGATCGCGCGGTGGGGTGTCCGACGGGCTCGCCGTGCTCGACGGGGTGCTCGACCACGTCGTGGCACAGGTGCACGGCGAGGGCCACGCCCCGCGGAGCGCCTCGTGAGCACCACCGAGGCCGCCGCACGGGTCGTGCTGGCCGACGTCGTCGACCGCGTCATCAGCGTCGACGAGGTCGCAGCCGTGGTGGCCACCGAGCAGGACGGCGCCGTGGTGACCTTCGCCGGCGTCGTCCGGGACCACGACGGTGGCAAGGGCGTCACCGCGCTCGACTACGAGCAGCACCCCAGTGCTGGCGACGTCATCACCGAGGTCGCCCGGACCATCGCCGAGGACCACCCCGACGTCCGGATCGCCGTGCTGCACCGCGTCGGGGCGCTCGGCATCGGGGACGTCGCGCTCGCCGCAGCGGTGTCGTCGTCGCACCGGGCGCAGGCGTTCGTCGCGTGCGGTGCCCTGGTCGACCTCGTGAAGGAGCGCGTGCCGATCTGGAAGCACCAGCGGTTCACCGACGGGACGGACGAGTGGGTCGCGGCGCTGTGACGTCTGCCGAACGGTCGAATGTCGAACCGACGGTGGTGGAACGCCGGTGGGCCGAGTCCGAGGAACGTGCTCGCGCCGTCTCGGCGCAGCCCCCGGGTGCTGTCCTGCAGGTGCGTTGGTTCGTCCTGGCGATCGTGCTGGTGTTGGTGGTGCTCGGCGTCGGGGCGATCGTCCTGCCCGCCGGCTCCGACGCTCGTTTCACGCTCTCGGCCGTGGTCGCTGGACTGGGCTTCGTGGCCGGTCTCAGTGAAGCCGTCCAGGTCAGCATCCGCCGGAGACGGAACGGCGTGGCTGCTCGGCCGGTGGCGGTGCTCGCGCCGTTGCAGCAACGCGAGCAGCGGGCGGTGACCGCGGCCGCGACCGGGCGGCGCGCTGCCCCCACCGACCGGCTGGCGATCGTGCGGGCTCGGGCCGTCGAACTCACCGACGGCACCGGGATCCAGCTGACCGCGGGCCTCGTGGTCGTGTGGGCGGCCGTCGCGTTCTCCGGCGTCACGCTCTGGCCCGTCTACCTGGCGGGTGGCATCGCCGCCGCGGGGCAGTTCGCATGGACGGCACGGTCCGCGGTGCTCGCCCGCCGGTACCTCGACGCCCACCCTGTGCACCTTCGCAACCGGGACGCTCGTTCGGGGCATGGTGAGACTCCAAGCGGATCCATAGAATCGCGAACATGAGCGTCTTGCTGCCCGGGATCACCGTCATCCTGCTGGTCTTCGCCCTGATCGACATCCTGACGAAGACGGATGACCAGATCCGCGGCCTGCCGAAGATCGCGTGGGTGATCCTCGTGATCCTGGTCCCCGTCGTCGGCAGCATCGTCTGGTTCGCCATCGGCCACGACTGGGCTCCGGGCGAACGGAACCACGGTCGCTACATCGAGCCGACCCGCCACGAGGACCGGTACGCGACCCTCGGCGACGCCCGCAGTGCCCACGGCGCCAAGCGCGTCACCGGTACCGAGCAGGAGCTCGCCGAGCTCGAGCGCGAGATCGAGTACTGGGAGGCGCAGGCCCGCCTGAAGCGTGCCAAGGAGGCCGCGGGCGAGGGTGACACCGCCCCCGCGAGCTGATCCGGGCCTCCAGGCCGAAGCGCCAGCGCGCCAGCGCGCCGACGAACCGACGCACCGTGCGCGGTCCGTCGGCTGGTGCGAGGTTGGGCGCTCCGTGTGCCGCTACAGGCTCGCACCGAGCGGGCAACCTCGCACCACTCGAACAAGCGCGCACGGTGCGACCAGAGCCAGCCGGCCGAACACCCGAACCACCCGCCCCGCACCCAACACCCCGCCGCGCCACCTACCCTTGACGCGTGGCACATCTCCTCGGCGCCGAGAACCTGCATCTCGAGTTCCCCACCAAGGTCGTCTTCGACAACGTCACCCTCGGCATCGACGAGGGCGACCGGATCGGCGTCGTCGGCCGGAACGGCGACGGCAAGTCGACCCTCCTCGCACTGCTGTCCCAGCGCCTCGAGCCGGACGGCGGCCGCGTCACGCACCGCCGCGGGCTGACCATCGGCTACCTGGACCAGCGCGACATCCTGCCCGAGGGCGCGACCGTCGGCAGCACCGTCGTCGGCGACCTCGAGGAGCACGAGTGGGCCGGTGACCCGAAGATCCGCGACATCATCGGCGGTCTGGTCTCGGACATCCCGTGGGACGTCAGCGTCGACGAGCTGTCCGGTGGGCAGCGTCGTCGTGTGGCACTCGCGCGGCTGCTGGTCGGCGACTGGGACGTCCTGTTCCTGGACGAGCCGACCAACCACCTGGACGTCGAGGGCATCGAGTGGCTCGCCGGGCACATCAACCGCCGCTGGTCGTCGAACCAGGGCGGCATGGTCGTCGTGACGCACGACCGGTGGTTCCTCGACGCGGTGTCGACCGACACGTGGGAGGTCCACGACGGCGTCGTCGACCCCTTCGAAGGTGGCTACGCCGCGTACATCCTGCAGCGTGTCGAGCGTGACCGGCAGGCCGCCACGATCGAGCAGCGCCGCCAGAACCTGGCCCGCAAGGAGCTCGCGTGGCTCCGCCGCGGCGCCCCGGCCCGTACGAGCAAGCCGAAGTTCCGCATCGACGCGGCGAACGCCCTGATCGACGACGTCCCGCCGATCCGCGACACGGTCGCGCTGTCCCGGACGGCGACCGCGCGCCTCGGCAAGGACGTCGTCGACCTGCTCGACGTGAGCGTCTCGTTCGACGGCACGCAGATCCTCGACCGCATCGAGTGGCGCATCGCACCGGGGGAGCGGACCGGCATCCTCGGCCCGAACGGCGCCGGCAAGTCCACGCTGCTCAACCTGGTCTCCGGCCGGCTGCAGCCGACGAGCGGGCGGGTGAAGACCGGCAAGACGGTGCAGGTCGCGGTGCTCGACCAGCAGCTCGCCGACCTGCAGCAGTTCGCAGTCGACCGCGTGCGCGAGGTCGTGGCCCGCAAGAAGACGAGCTACGTCGCCGACGGCAAGGAGATGACGCCGTCGCAGCTGCTCGAGCGGCTCGGTTTCACCTCGGAGCAGCTCTCCACGCCGGTCAAGGACCTGTCCGGTGGGCAGAAGCGGCGCCTGCAGCTCATGCTCATCCTGCTCGACGAGCCGAACGTGCTCATCCTCGACGAGCCCACCAACGACCTCGACACCGACATGCTCGCCGCCATGGAGGACCTGCTCGACACCTGGCCCGGCACCCTGCTGGTCGTCAGCCACGACCGGTACCTGCTCGAGCGCGTCACCGACCAGCAGTACGCCGTGCTCGGCGGGCACCTGCGGCACCTGCCCGGCGGCGTCGACGAGTACATGCGTCTGCGCGAGGCCGGCACGGGTGGCGGGACCGCCTCTGCGGCTGCCGCCGCGTCTGCCGGGAGGCCCGACACCGTCGGCGGGACCGGCTCGGCCGGTGCCGTGGCCGGGTCCACGGCCGCTGGTGCGTCCGCCTTGTCGGGTGCGGACCGACGCACGGCCGAGAAGGAGATGTCGGCGCTCGACCGCAAGATCGCGAAGGTCGGCGCGGACCGCAAGAAGCTGCTCGACCAGTTCGCGACGCACGACCAGTCCGACTACGCCGGGCTCGGCGAACTGCAGGCGAAGCTCGGTGCGCTCGAGGCCGAGGTCGAGCAGCTCGAGGAGCGCTGGCTCGAGGTCGCGGAGCTGCTCGGGGTCTGAGCCGGACTGAGCGGACTACTCGACGGACGCGGGGTCGACCGCGTCCTGGCCGCTGTCCGTCGGCGTGGCGTCCTCGGGGGCCCCACCGCCGGGGTTCGCCACGACCTCCCACAGGTGGCCGTCCGGGTCCTGGAAGAAGCCGGACCACATGCCCCACGGGCGCGTGTACGGGGGCTCGGGCATCGTGGCGCCCGCTGCCTGCGCTCGCTCGAGGAACGCCTCGGCCTCGGCCTGACTGCTCGTGAAGTGCCCGATCGTGCTGCTCGGTGCCGCGGCCAACTGCACGCCGGAGTCCTTCGCCATGTCGTCACGGCCGTAGACGCTGACGATCAGGCCGTCGTCGAGGGTGAACATCGCCGTGGTGCCGCCGGCCTGCGTCTCGGTGGCGGGGTACTCGGTGCCGATGACGCCGCTGCCCTCGATGCCGAGCAGGGCGCGGTAGAACTCGGCCGATCGAGCGACGTCGGCGACGGCGAGGGTGATGGCGTGCATGCGCCGCACGCTACGCCGGGGCCGCTCGGCCCGTGCCACGCTTTCGGTCAGTCCCCGAGACCCAGGATGAGTCGGCGGAGCAGCCCGGCCAACTGGCCCTGCTCGTCGGCGGAGACCCCGGACAGGATGTCGCGCTCGGCGGCCAGCAGGTCCGCGATCGCCGCGTCCACCGCCACCCGGCCCTTGCCCGTCAGCGAGACGAGGATGCCGCGGCCGTCCTTCGGGTCGGTCCGTCGCCCCACGAAGCCGCGGGCCGCAAGACGGTCCACCCGGTTCGTCATCGTGCCGCTCGACACCAGGGTCTGCTGCAGCAGGGTCTTCGGGCTCAGCTCGTACGGCTCACCTGCGCGCCGCAGGGCCGACAGGACGTCGAACTCCCACGGTTCCATGTCGCTCGCGTCGAAGGCCGTCCGCCTGGCGCGGTCCAGGTGCCGGGCGAGCCGGTCCACGCGGGACAGCACCTCGAGCGGGCCGAAGTCGAGGTCGGCACGCTCTCGACCCCACGCCGCGACGATGCGATCGACCTCGTCCTCATGCGGCATCCCTCCATCTTGGCCGAACCCGGAGCGGACAGCCAGCCTCGTCGGTCGTGGGAGGATGGAGGAGCACCTCTGGGTGTGTTCCGCCTTGGTGTAATGGCAGCACGACGGCCTTTGGTGCCGTTAGGTCCGGGTTCGAATCCTGGAGGCGGAGCAACTCCGCGCTGACCGGTCGCATCTTCGCTGCTCAATTCTAGCGACCCGACCGCAGGGGCGAGTGCACTGCATCTGTCCAGGGATTGCCCGGAAGTGGTTCCTTCTGTTTACTTCCCATCACTATAGTGATGTACGCGTCACTATAGTGATGTTGGATGACCGAGGTGAGGAGGGTGTCGTGCAGCTGCAGAGCCCGTTCGCGGCGTTGTCGAGCGGCCTCGATGGTGACGTTCTGATGGTGCTGAGCGGCCTGTCGGACCGACCCTTCACGGTGTCCGCGGTCCAGCGGCTCGTGCCCGGAGGCCGTTCGCGAAACGGCGTGAAGAAGGTGCTTGACCGTCTGACGGAGCAGGGCATCGTTGTGTTCGACGACATTGGCGGCGTGAGCACGTACGCGCTCAACCGAGACCATCTCCTCGCGTCGGCGGTCCTCGAGGTCGCCGGAGCTCGTACCCGCTTCCTCGACAGGGTCCGCGGGGAGATCGCATCGATGCCGGTCCGCTATGCAGCGTTGTTCGGCTCGGCCGCGCGAGGTGCGATGCGACCGGACAGCGACATCGATCTGTTCTTCGCCGTGGACGCCGTTTCGCGGACGGATGCTGAGGACCGCATCTACGACCTCACCATTGCCGTTCACCGGTGGACCGGCAACCAGGTGAACCCCATCGTGTACGACGTCTCGGGGGTCGGCTCCGATGACCCGCTCATCGGTTCCATCGCGAGTGAGGGTATTCCCCTCGTGGAAGACCGCCGATGGCTCCAAGCCCACCTCAGGAAGGCCGCACGTTGACTCCACCGAAACTGCCGTCGACCACTGACGGCGACAACGCTTTCATGCGCGGTCGGCTCGAGAAGGCCAAGGGCTTCCTCGAGTCAGCCGAGACGCTGTTCGAGTTCGGTGCCGAGGACGGGATCCTGGTTCCGACGTCCCCTCATGCCGACTCCTTCGTCGACCTGTGCGTCGACGCAGGGATCGCCGCGGCAGACGCCATCTGCATCGGCAAGACCGGAAGGTACAGCAGTGGGGCGAGCCACAACGACGGCGTCTCGATCCTGCAGGATGCGACAGACCGGCCAACCGCGAAGCACCTCGAGACGCTCGTTCGGGTCAAGAACAAGGCGGCCTACAGTGCCAGGTCAGTAGACGCATCGGACATCCACAATGCCGGTGCGGCCGCCCGCGCACTCGTTGCCGTCGCGGAGGATCTGGTCTGACAGCTCACCGTTCGATGCGGACCCGAAAGCATCTTCTCTGTAGAGTGATATCGCTGTGAAGGTATAGTGCTCGTGGGGCGGCACTCTCCGCCCCACGAGCAGAGGACCCCCCATGGCGACCACGCCGCACCACCGCCCACGCGTCCTGATCACCGGCGCGAGCATCGCCGGACCCGCACTGGCGTGGGGACTCGACCGATCGGGCTTCGACGTCACGCTGCTCGAGCGGTCACCGGAGCAGCGGACCACCGGCCAGAACATCGACGTCCGGGGGCTCGGGCGCGAGGTCCTCGAGCGCATGGGCCTCCGCGACACGGTGATGCAGCACCTCACCGGCGAAGCGGGCACACGGTACGTGGACGAGCACGGCACCCCGTACGCCACGTTTCCGAAGACCGAGGGCCAGGACGGTCCGACTGCCGAGATCGAGATCCTGCGGGGCACGTTCGCCGGGATCCTCGTCGATGCGCTGCCGGACACGATCGACCGCCGCTACGGGGACTTCGTCGTGGGCGCCGAACAGGACGGCACCGGGGTGAACGTCCGCTACGACAGCGGCGCTCCGGAGCGGTTCGACCTGGTCGTCGTCGCCGAGGGCCGCAGCTCGCGCACCCGTCGGATCCTGTTCGCCGACGAGACGGAGTACCGCGACCACGGCGTCAGCATCGCCTACGGCACGCTCGACCGGATCGGCAGCGACACCGACCACTGGGACTGGTACACGGCACCACGTGGACGTGTCGCGTCGATCCGCCCCGACAACGAGGGGACGATCCGGGCGAGCATGTCGTTCGAGTCGGAGCCGATGGGCTTCGAGCAGCTCCCCGTCGACGTGCAGCTGCGGATCCTGCGCGAGCGCTTCCGGGGCGCAGAGTGGCAGACGGAGCGGATCCTCGACGGGTTCATCGAGCGGTCCGACGAGTTCTACACGCAGCGGATGGAACAGGTCGTGGTGTCGCGATGGAGCAAGGGTCGGATCGCGCTGCTCGGTGACGCAGCCTGGGGCTCCGGGCCGACCGGCATGGGCACGACGCTGTCCCTGGTCGGCGCGCACATCCTGGCCGGGGAGCTCGCACGGACCATCGAGCCGGCCGCCGGCGCTGGTCACGGGTACTCGATCCCGGATGCCTTCGCGCGCTACGAGGAGATGCTCCGCGGGTACGCCGACAGTGCCCAGGGGCTTCCCCCGGGTGGTGCGCGCCTGCTGCACCCGTCGTCGAAGGCGGGGGTCCGCGCGGTGCGGGCGGCGCTCCGGGTGGCGTCGCTCCGTCCGGTCCGCGGCTTCGCCCAGAAGTACCTGCTGACGAGCGAGAAGCACGTCCCCGTCCTGCCGCACTACCCGACACTGCAGGGGGCCCGGGAGGCGGCAGAATCGATCGCATGACCGACTTGCGCTCCCAGACCCTCGAGGCGCTCCGCCACTACGCCGTCCGGTACCAGGAGTCGGCGCTCCACTTCGCAGCAGGGATGGAGCTGCCGACCTCGGACGGCGTCGCGCTGGGGGAGATCCTCTGGGCGGAGACCGAGGGCGAGCCGATGACGGGCACGCGGCTCGCCCGGCGGATCGGGATGACCTCGGGTGCGGCGAACGCGTTGGTCAACCGGCTCGAGGAGCGCGGGTTGATCGTGCGCAGCCGCGAGAGCACCGACCGTCGGGTCGTCACCCTCCGCGTGACCGATCTCACCCGGGAACGCAGCAGTGGGTTCCTCGGGTCACGTGCCGTGGAGCTCGACGAGGCGATCGGTTCGTACGACGACGACACGTTGATGGTCGTGCGCGACTTCCTGCTCCGCTTCGCCGCGGTCCTGCCGCAGGACGACACCGCTCCGTCGAAGCGCTGACGGAACCGAGCCGGTCAGCGGCTCCTCACCACGAACTCGGCGCGTAGTCCTTCAGGAAGACACCGAACACGTCCTCGCCGGCTTCGCCACGGACGATCGGGTCGTAGACACGGGCTGCCCCGTCGACCAGGTCGAGCGGCGCGTGGAAGCCCTCTTCGGCGAGCCGGACCTTCGTGGGGTGCGGCCGTTCGTCGGTGATCCAGCCGGTGTCGACGCTCGTCATCAGGATGTGGTCGGTCTCGAACATCTCCTGCGCGCTCGTGCGGGTGAGCATGTTCACGGCGGCCTTCGCCATGTTCGTGTGCGGGTGCCCCGGCCCCTTGTACGCGCGGCCGAACACCCCTTCCATGGCACTGACGTTCACCACGTAGGTGCGGCGTCTCGTGCTCGCGGCCATCGCGGGGCGGAGCTTCGAGATCAGGATGAACGGCGCCGTGGTGTTGGCCAGCTGGACCTCGAGCATCTCGAGCGGGTCGACCTCGTCGACCTGCTGGGTCCACGAGTTCTCGTCGTGCAGGTCGGGGACCAGGCCGCCGGCGTCGATGGCGGTGCCCAGGGCGAGCCGTTCGAGCGAGCTCGATCCCGGCGCCATCGCCTGTTCGGTCAGCTCGTCGGCTCGGGCTGCGGCGGCCGCGAGGATCGGGTGCGCGGCCACTGAACGGGCGAGCGCCAGCGGGTGCTGGTCGTTCGTGTGCCCGAAGGTCACGAGTTCGGGCAGCGGTCCGTCGGGCAGCGGCGCGAGTTCCGCGTCGACCAGCGGCTGGTAGGCCCCGGTCGACCGGCGCACGGTCTGCGTGGCGTTGTTGATCAGGATGTCGAGGGGGCCGGACGCGGCGACGTCCTCGGCGAGCCCGATCACCTGGGCGGGGTCACGCAGGTCGATGCCGACGACCTTCAGGCGGTCCATCCAGTCGGCGGAGTCGGGCAGGCTCGCGAACCGGCGCACCGCATCGCGGGGGAACCGCGTGGTGATGGTGGTGTGGGCCCCGTCGCGCAGCAGCCGGAGGGCGATGTACATGCCGATCTTCGCGCGGCCGCCGGTGAGCAGCGCCCGCTTGCCGGTCAGGTCCGTCCGGGCGTCGCGCTTCGCGTGGCTCAGACGAGCGCACGACGGGCAGAGCTGGTGGTAGAACGCATCGACGACCGTGTAGTGCTGCTTGCACATGTAGCAGGGCCGTGACTTCAGCAGCGTGCCCGCGGTCGTCGAGGCGGTCGAAGCGCTGATCAGGACGCCTCGGGTCTCGTCGTCGATCCGGTCGGCGGCCCCGGTGGCGGTGGCGGCGATCACCCGGCGGTCGGCCTCGGCGATGACGCCGCGCTTCTCGAGACGGTGCGCACGCTTGACGGCCTTGAACATCTTCGCCGTGGCCTGGCGGACCCGGATGAAGTCCGGGTGCGTCTCGTCGATCGACGGCAGCTGCTCGAGCACCCGGAGCGCGACGGTCAGGTCGTCGGGGTCGATGCCGCTGGGTTCGGGGTGCTCGGAGCTCACACGCGATCCTACGTCGGGACCGAGCGCCGGTCAGACGAACTGCTGCTCCATGCACACGCTCGTCGGGTCGTCGACGTACGGGCCGAACCGGGGGATGTCCGCGTACCCGGCCTTCCGGTACAGCGCGATCGCCGCGGCCTGCGGCAGACCGGTCTCGAGCCGGACGGTCCCGATACCGACCGCGCGGGCCCGGTCGTGCAGGGCGTCGAGCAACCGCGTCCCCACGCCGAGCCCACGCGCGGCGTCGCTCACGAACATGCGCTTGACCTCGCCGGTGCCGTCGCCGGCGTCGACGAGCGCCACCGTGCCGAGGGCGGTGCCGTCCTCGCGCGCCACCAGGAACGTGACGTCGGGCTGGTCCAGGTCGTCGACGTCGAGGGCGTGGTAGTTCTCGGCCGGGTAGAGGCTCAGTCCGTAGTCGTCGCCCTGCTGCAGCAGGTGCAGGACGTCGTCCTGCCGGGGGCTCTCGATCCGCACGGTCAGCACCGTCCCACAGTAACGAGGACGACGAGAACAGTGGGCAGACGAGGCCCCCGGCTGACCACGATCAGGCCAGGAGCCCCTCGCTGACCTCCCACAGCCGCCGGGCATCGTCGGCGTCGAGCATCGCCGAGTTCGCGTCCGACGGGATGCGGTCCGCGGTCAGGGGCAGGACCCGGTCGTCGATCACGGCGACGTCGCTGTCCTTGAGGTAGACCCCGCCGACGCCGTCGAGCAGCGGGCTCGCGGCACCGAACACGAGCGTCGCGGCGCCCTGCTCGACGGTCTTCTTGCCGACCTCGGGATCGATGACGGTCACCCCGTGGTCGTCGATCAGTCCCTGCTCGCGGTACGACGCGATCCGAGAAGCGTCGTGCGGGCCGGGTCCGATGATGACGCCGGGGTGCGCGGCGAAGGCGCGGATGCCCTGGTCGGCGTACCGGCGGTCGAGCTCCACCGTGAACAGGACGTTCGCCCGCTTCGACTGCCCGTACGCGGTGACCGGGTCGTACCCGTGCGCGAACGTCAGGTCGTCCCACCAGATCTGCCCGAACCGCGCCGCGCCGGAGGTGACGGTCAGGACCCGCGCACCACGGGCCTCCAGGAGGGCGGGGAGGAGCGCCCGCGTGAGCTGGAAGTGCCCGAGGTGCGTCGTCGAGAACGCCAGTTCGTTGCCGCGGCCGTCGAGCCGACGGTCGGGGGTGAAGAGCATCGCGGCACTGTTCACGAGCATGTGCAGTGGGCGGCCGGAGGCCGACCAGCGCGCGGCGAAGGCATCGACCGACGACGGGTCGGTGAGGTCGAGGGCCTCGACGCGGATGCCCGGGATGTCGGCGACGGCTGCGGATGCCCGGTCGACGTCACGGGAGGCGACGGTGACGTCGGCGCCGGCCGCCGCGAGGGCGCGGCTGGTCTCGCGGCCGAGGCGGCTGTGTCCGCCGGTCACGACGACGTTCCGGCCGGTCAGGTCGACGCCGTCCAGGACGTCGGCGGCTGCGGACGCGGCGGTGAAGCCGCTGGGCAGGGGGTGCTGGTCGGTGATCACGAGTGGTACTCCTTCGATTCGATGTGGCCGACGGCGGCAGCAGGGCCGACGGTGTCGGCGACCGCCGACCACGCGTCGGGGTCGAGGCCGAGCTCGGTCCGGAGGAACGCCGTCGTGGTGTGGCGGACGAGGTCCACACGCTCGGGGCTCTCGTCCGTGGTGGCGGTCGACTCGTAGTCCTGGATCCCGCCGAGCAGGTGCTCCCCGCCGTGGACGGTCACCAGGTGCCGCGCGCCGGGGCTCAGTTGGTAGACGTCGGTGAACCAGTCCGGGCCTCGCGTCGAGAGCTGGGACTGGTCGTGGTCGCCGGCGACCACGAGTGACGGGGTGTGCAGCTGGCTGAAGTCGGGGCTCATGAACGCGAAGTGCTCCTGCGCGAACGGTACGAGGTCGCCGCGCGCGATCCCGGTGGTGGACAGCAGGACCCCGGCGCGCACGCGGTGGTCGGTGCGGTCCTCGCCCGGCCGCCCGTCGGCGTCCAGGACGCGGGCCCCGAGCAGCATGCCCACGGACTGTCCGCCCCACGAGTGTCCGACCGCGGCGATGCGCGCGGTGTCGACGCGCCCGCTCAGGCCGGGGACCGCGTCGATGATCTGATCGAGGTCGTCGAGCACCCGCTCGAGGTCGTCGACGCGCGTCCGCCAGATGGTCGGGTAGCGCGGGTCGTCGAGCGTCAGCCCGTAGGTCTTCGCGTCGAGGAAGGTCGGCTGGACGACGACGAAGCCGTTCGCGGTCCAGTGGTCGACCAGGGGGTCGCCGCCGGTCATGGACTGGCCGAAGCCGTGGGCGAAGACGATGACGGGCAGGTCGGTGCCGGTCGTCGGTGCGGTGATCCGGACCTCGAGGTCCTGGCCGCGCGAGGGTACGGGAAGCGTGACGGGGCGCACGCTGATGACCTGCGGTCGAGGTGCTGTGGGTGCCATGTGGGCCCTTTCGGGATGCGGTGTCGCCCGTGTCGGAGCGATCGTCGTCCGAAACGGAGCGACGTTCCGGAACGATACGGAACAACGATCCGGATTGCAAGAGGAAGCGGAGCACCGTTCCGCATCGCGTCGGTGTCGTGCGATGATCGAGGCATGAGCACCCCGTCGCCCGACCCCGCGCCGCGTCGCCGTCGCGACGTCGAGCGCAACGAGCGCACGATCCTCGACGCCGCGGCCGCGGTCTTCACGGCCTCGGGCGTCGGCGCACCGGTGCGCGAGGTCGCCACCGCCGCGGGGGTCGGGGTCGGCACGCTCTACCGGCACTTTCCGACCCGTTCGGACCTGGTCGTCGCCGTCTACCGGCACCAGATCGAGGCCCTGGTCGACGCGGGGCCGGCGCTGCTCGGCTCGGAGCCGACGCCGTTCGCCGCCCTGCTGCGCTGGGTGCACCAGTTCGTCGACTTCCTCGGCACCAAGCACGGTCTGGCGCGCGTCTGGGAGGGCGACGCCGACGGCTTCACGGCGCTGCACACCCTGTTCGTCGACGAGCTCGTGCCCGTGCTCGGCCGGCTGCTCGACGCCGCGCGGGCGTCCGGCGAGGTGGCCGCGCCGACCCCGCCGTACCAGCTGCTCCGGGCCGTCGGCGACCTGGTGGCGTGGAGCCCCCAGGACCCCGACTACGACGTCCGGACGATCGTGACCCTCCTGGTCACCGGGCTGCGGCAGGCGCAGCCGACGGTGACCGACAGCGCGTAGCCGGCCACGTGCACTGGTCGCGACCGGCACCGGACTGGAGGCGCGGTGCGGGCCCGTCACGCGCCTCCCGTCCGGCATCGTGACCGTCTCGGGCCGCACCAGCGCCGTCGGGGCCGGTCCGGGCCCTACGATCGTCCCGACGAAGGGGGACCACCATGACGGAACTGGCGGACTGGGAGACCGAGGGGGCCAGGGCTCGTCCGGCTCGACCGGGTGACCACGAACCGGTGCCGGCCGCGCTGCGGGCCGTGACGATCATCGGGGTGTTGTTCCTGATCGCCGCGGGCTGCGTGTTCGTCACGACGGCGTTCCTCCCCACGTCCGACGAGACGGCTGTGCCGGACAGCCTTCGACTGCTGATGGCGACGGTCGTGTCGGTCGGCATCGCCGTGGTCGGCGTGGTCGCCCTGCTGCTCCGACTCGTCGCCGGGGTGCTCGTCCGCCGCTGACGGCCCGCGGACGTGCAGGGTTCACGCTGCGGCTCCTCCCCGGCAGGTGTCAGACCGACGACGCCCGCCCGGAGCCGACGACCACCAGTTCGGTTCCGCTCGGTGCATGGTCAGCGAGCCTCGCTGTCCGGATCGTCATGTCGTCGTAGGAGTTCCACGAGTAGCTGGTGGAACGGGACGAGAACAGTCCGGTGTAGATGGTCTTCTCGTAGTCACCCGACTGCATCTCCGCGCTGCCGTCCACCATCGCCACCTGCTGGAGGGTGTGGAACGCGCGACTGATGTTCTCTGCTTCGTCAGCCTTGACCGGGTGGTGCCCGTGGACGTACGCCGCGCGCACGAACCGCGACGGGGACGAGTAGTCCCCGGGGATCCCACGCATCGACGCACCCGCACCGAACGGCACCAGGTGGGCTCGGCCGAGCACGCGCTCGTCCGGGACCTCGGGCGAGGTGTTGAGGTAGTTGCGCAGGTTCTCGTGGTGCCACGCGAACCCGGGCTGGTTCGTGAGGACGTCCACGTCGTCGTCGAACACGTGCAGGCCGTCCTCGGTCTGCTCCACGACGATCGCACGGTCGCGGTCGCCGATGATCCAGTGCAGGAAGGCACTCGGGTACTCGTCGTTGATCGGCCGGTCGACGATGACGACGTCTGCGAGCGCTGCCTCCACCGCGTCGACGTCGGCGAACCGGGAAGCGACCCACAACGGGAACTCGAACGCTGCGACGTTCGTCGCACCCTCGACGGGTCCTGTGGGGTAGTGGGCGTACCCGGGGAAGTTGAGTCCGGCGACAGCGACCCCGGCGTCGTTGCCGCAGTCGAAGTAGAGGGGCGTGTCGTCCTCCACGATCCCCATGCCGATGACCGCGTGCGGGATGCCGACGACGGCGCCGAACGGTGAGCGCGGAACGAAGCCGGTCGGGGTGACGACCACCTGCTCGCCGTACCCGGTCGACCAGTCGAGGTTGCGCGCCAGGAAGAGGTGACCGCTCTCGTCCGAGAACCTGATGGCAGTGCACATGTCGAGTCCTTTCTCGTGTGGACCGCGCGGCGCGGTGTCGGTCGCGCAGGACCAGGTTGGTCCCTCATGGTGGCGAGCGACAGAGGCGGACGACAGAGGCGAACGACCCTGACGAGCACCGAGCACCGCCGGCCCACCGTGACGGGACCTTCGTCCTGGACGCCGGCCGCTCCTGAGCGTATGGTCCGCCCATGAGTGGGGCTCAGGGACGATCTTCGCGGCAGCAGCGTGCAGAGCAGTTGGCGGAGGTGTCGCCGCGCTTCCGCGCACAGCTCGACGACCGACGACACGACCGGGTCGGCGCGGACTGGGCCGGCGGCCTGCCGGCGCAGTGAGGCGTGGCGCCGCGACTCCGACTCGGGCGTGACCGGTGGTTCAACCTGCTGTGGCTGGTACCGCTCGCTGCCGCAGCGCTCGTCGTCGGCACGGAGTCGTCGCGTTCACCGTCGCCACGGCCCTGCTGGTCGGGGTCGTCGTCCTCCTGGTCCGCCAGGGCGTCCACCAGCCGTCCTGGTTCACCGGCACGCTCGTCGACCCGGATGCCGCCTTCGGGTGGTGGACCCTGCTCGCGGCCGTCGGCGTCTGCGGGACCCTGGGTGCCACGATCGGCGTCGGCGCTGCTCCGGTCGTGGCGCTCGTGGTCGGCGGGCCGCTCTGGCTGCTCCTCACCTACGGACTCCTCCCGTGGCTGTTCCTCCGGACCCGCGCGCGGCCGCTGAGCGCGCACGCCGACGGTGCGTGGTTCCTCTGGGTGGTCGGGACCGAATCGCTCGCGATCACCACGTCGACGTTGCACTTCGACGTCGTCGCGCTCGCGCTCTGGGGCGTCGGCCTCGTGCTGTACCTGCTGCTCGCCGCCGTGGTCCTCGTCCGCATGGTCGGCTCGCGGGGAGGACCCCTCGTGGTCACCCCCACCGCGTGGGTCGTCTCCGGCGCGACGGCGATCACGACGCTCGCCGGCGCTCGCCTGCTCGAGAACGGTCTGCCGGCCGCGGCGCACTTCGTCGGCGGGGCGTCCGTCGTCCTGTGGGCCTGGGGAACGTGGTGCCTGCCGTTCCTGGTCGGCATCGGCATCCGGCAGGTCATGGTGCTCCGCCTGCCGGTGCGGTACGTCACTGCCCTCTGGAGCATCGTCTTCCCGCTCGGGATGTACTCGACCGCCAGCACGGTCTTCGGGCGGACGACCGGTCTCGGCGTCCTCGTGACGGTCGGGAGCGCGAGCCGCTGGGTCGCCGTCGCCGCCTGGGCCGTCGTCGCAGCGCTCGCCGTCGTCGCCGTGGTCCGAGCACTGCAGCCGGACCGGGACCAGCCCGGCGACGCACGCGGTGGCGGGTGACGACGCACCCGTCACCACGAGACGAGGAACGGCGGACGTCGTGACCGAAGGTCGGACGGGAGGCCCGGTGCCAGCTGGTACCGGGCCGAACGACCGTCACGGGTCGCGCCGCCCGCGTCCACTGGTCGCGTCTCCGGGTCGGCTCAGGCTGCTGGCGTCGAGTACAGCACCGCGAGGGTCGCCACCAGCCCGACGACCACGATGCCGAGGTCGAGCACGGCAAGCGTGACGAGCCGCGTGCGTTGCGGCCGCACGGCGGCGCGGACCACGACCATCACCGCGAACAGCACGACCACGAGCACCAGCGCCGGCCAGCCGATCGCCGGCGCACGGATCGCCATGAGGACCATCACCGCGGCGACGATCACGGCCGTGACGGCTCCCCACACGAGCCAGTTCGAGCCGGACGCCGTCCGGAGTGCGGGCTGGTCGCCGACGCGGGTGGGATCGGGGCGGCGGGGCTGTTCGTCGGACACGAGCCGGACGGTACGCGGTGGCCCCTGCCCGTCCCCGCAGGCCCCCACCGCGAGAAGATGGGGTGTGCACACCGCCGCGAGCATCCTCGACGCCGTCGTCGCCCACGTGGACGCGACGGGATTCGCCGCGCACGGCATCCACGTGCGGACACGGACCGGTGCGGTCGGTACCGACGACGTCGCCGAGCACCACTGGACCCCCGACGTCCGGCGCGAGGTCCACTCCGCCGCGAAGGGCATCTGCGTCCTGGCCACCGGCATCGCGGCCGACGACGGTCTGGTCGACGTCGACGAGCCGATCGCTCGGTACGTGCCCGGCCTCGCGCTCGGCGACGGCGTCGACCGGGTCACCCTCCGGCACCTGCTCACCATGACGAGCGGCATCGACATGCCGTGGTCGGCGACCGAGCTGACGGACTGGCCGGACCTGGCGGCCGAGTTCCTGCGGCGACCGTCCCGCGGCGGGGTGTTCCAGTACGCGAACGCCAGCACCTACACCGCGATGCGCGTGCTCGAGACCCGGGTCGGTGACGTCGGCGCGTTCGTCAACGAACGGCTGTTCGCGCCGCTCGGCATCCGGGACGTCGAGTGGCAGCGTTGCCCGAACGGGTTCGTCGCCGGCGGCGAGGGGCTGTCGCTCCGCACCGAGGAACTCGCCCGCATCGGGCACCTGATCCGCGACCGCGGGGTCGTCGACGGACAGCGGATCGTCAGCGCGCGGTGGTGCGACGCGATGCACACCGACTGGGTGGAGCGCGAGGGCACCGGCCCCGGCTACGAGCGCTACGCGATGGCCGGGTGGGGTGGCCCCGGCCGACTCTGGCGGCTGCACGGTGCGTACGGGCAGATGCTCCTGTTCGACCAGACCGAGGCGAGCAACGACACCGGCACCGTCGTCACCATCACCGCCGACGACCACTTCGGCGCCGACGCGCTCGCCGCCTTCGTCGCCGACGAGCTGGCCCGCCAGGACCCCCGCCGGTAGCACCTTCGACGATCCGACCTGCACGTCCGCGCGCGCCCGGCGTGGGAGGATCGATCAGTGCAGCAGCAACCCGTCGCGATCATCATCGCGGCCATGAGCGAAGAGGTCTCGGCCTTCGCCGACCTGTTCGGCGGTGTCCCCGTCCTCGACGGCCCAGTCGGTGGCCACGACCCGCACCAGCTGCTCGACATCGGCGGCGCCACGGTCGTCGTGCGCCGCAGCGGCATCGGCTTCACGAACGCCACGGCCGCGGTCGCCCACGGCTTCCACGACTTCGGCCCGGGCATCCCGGTCATCAGCGTGGGGACCGCCGGTGGGCTCATGC
Source organism: Curtobacterium sp. MCLR17_043 (assembly GCF_003224215.1). Lineage (NCBI taxonomy): Bacteria > Bacillati > Actinomycetota > Actinomycetes > Micrococcales > Microbacteriaceae > Curtobacterium > Curtobacterium sp. MCLR17_043. Next base: position 195,590 of record NZ_QKLH01000007.1, read on the forward strand.
ACGGTGTCGCCATCGGTGACGTCGTGGTCGGCGACCGGTACGTCAACCTCAACGCCGACGCCACCGCGTTCGGCTACGCCCTGGGCCAGGTCCCCGGCATGCCGACCGGCTACGCGCCGGACGCCCGGCTCGTCGAGCTCGCGATGGGCGCCGACATCGCGTGGCCGCTGCGGTCGGCGACGATCGGCTCGAGCGAGGTCTTCGTGACCGAGGGCCGTGCCCGCGCACTCCGGGTCGCGTTCCCCGAGGTGGCCGCGGTCGACATGGAGTCGGCCGCGATCGCGCAGTTCGCCCACGTGCACGACATGCCGTTCGTGTCGGTCCGGTGCATCAGCGACCTCTGCGCGCCGGACGGCGCCGAGTTCCGTGAGCACCTGGACGACGCCGCGGCACGCGCAGCGCGCGTGGTCCACGACCTGGTGCTCGGCCTGCGTTCCTGAGTCCGCCCGGCTCCGGCCTGGAGGCGCGACTCGCCGCCGCCGGTCCGGCGGCGGTGATCCGGGCCTCCCGTCCGACCCCGCCTGGTCGCGGGCGCTGCGCTCCGCGGCCATTCAACGAGCGGAATTGCGTTCCACGGACGTTCCGGGACGGATCACGAACCGGTATGAAAACCGCTCGCTAGCCTCCATTTCGGGGGGCCAAGGAACCACGGCCAATCACACAGGGAGATCAGCCATGAGCGCCTACACGAGCGACGAGAACGTCGAACCTGCACGCATCACCACCTTCAAGCGCGTCCGCAAGCAGTGGCGTCGGACGGGTGAGGTCGGCTACACGCACAGTGGCAGCGACTTCTTCCGCGACGACGCGCCGGAAGCGGTCCAGCGGTAACCAGCGGCAGCCACGAAGTGCCCGTCAGGAGCGATCCCGGCGGGCACTTCTGCGTCAGCGACCGAGCTGGTCCCGCAGGTAGGGCGCGGTCCGGCTGGTGGTCGAGGCGGCGACCTCGGCGGGCGTGCCGGAGGCCACCACATGGCCACCCTCGACACCCCCCGACGGACCCATGTCGATGACGTGGTCGGCACTCGCGACGACGTCCATCGCGTGCTCGACCACGACGACGGTGTTGCCCGCGTCGGTCAGTCGGGCGAGCTGGGCGGTGAGCAGCTCGACGTCGGCCGGGTGCAGGCCGGTGGTGGGCTCGTCGAGCAGGTACAGGGTGTGGCCGGTCCGCGCGCGCTGCAGTTCCGTGGCGAGCTTGATGCGCTGCGCCTCGCCGCCGGACAGCTCCGGAGCGGGCTGGCCGAGTCGCAGGTAGCCGAGACCGACCTCGCGGAGGGTCTCGAGTCCGCGTCCGGCTGCCGGCAGGGACGCCAGGAGCGGCGCCGCTTCGTCGACGGTCATGCCGAGGACGTCGGCGATGGACGCCCCGTTCCACCGGACCTCGAGCGTCTCGGCGGTGTAACGGGAGCCGTGGCACTCGGGGCACGGGGCCCAGCTGCCCGGCAGGAAGAGGAGTTCGACGGACACCGACCCCTCGCCCTGGCAGACCTCGCACCGGCCGCCGGCGACGTTGAACGAGAACCGCCCGGCGCCCCAACCGCGGGCCTTGGCCTCGTCGGTCTGGGCGAAGGCTGCCCGGACCGCGTCGAAGAGGCCGGTGTAGGTGGCGAGGTTCGAGCGGGGCGTCCGGCCGATCGGCTTCTGGTCGACCTGCACGACGCGGTCGATGAGCGGGTGCGACGTCGCGACGCCGGGCAGCACGCCACCGACGAGTGACGACTTGCCGGACCCGCTGACCCCGGTGACCGCGGTGAGGACACCGAGCGGCAGGTCGACGTCGAGCCCACGCAGGTTGTGCAGGGTGAGGTCGCGGAGTTGGAGGGTGCCGATCGGGGTCCGGACGGCACGGTCGGCGGTCGGCTGCCGGGGCTCCAGGAAGCGCCGGGTGACAGACGCCTCGACCTCGGCCAGTCCGGCGACCGGTCCGCTGTACAGGACCGTGCCGCCACCGATGCCCGCGCGGGGGCCGACGTCGACGATCCAGTCGGCTCGGCGCACGATGCTCATGTCGTGCTCGACGACGAAGACGCTGTTGCCGCCGGCACGCAGGTCGTCGAGGACGTCGACGAGGGACTCGGCATCGGCGGGGTGCAGGCCGGCGCTCGGTTCGTCGAGCACGTAGACGACGCCGAACAGGCCGGAGCGGAGCTGCGTCGCGATCCGCAGCCGCTGACTCTCGCCGGGGGAGAGCGTCGGGGTGGCGCGGTCGAGCGCCAGGTACCCGAGACCCAGGCCGACCAGGACCTCGACGCGGGTGAGCAGGTCGCGGGAGATCGCCACGGCGACCTCGGTGTGCTCGCCGGACGATGCCCGGGACGTCGCCGCTGCCGCGTCCGTGATCGCCGCGATCGGGCGCAGGACGTCGGCCAGGCCGGTCAGCGGCAGGGCGTTCAGCTCGGCGATCGAGTGGCCGCCGATCGTCACGGCGAGGGCGGCTCGGGTCAGCCCGGTGCCGCCGCAGAGCCCGCACGGGCCGGACTCGACGAACTGCAGCACCTTCTTGCGCTGGGTCTCGCTCTGCGAGTCGGCGAGGGTGTGCAGCACGAACTGGCGGGCGCTCCAGAACCGGCCCTTGTAGGGCTTGGCCACGCGGTCGCGCTTCGGCTGCACCTGCACGACGGGCTGTTCCTCGGTGAAGAGCAACCAGTCGCGGTCCTTGCGCGACAGCTCGCGCCACGGGCGGTCGATGTCGTAGCCGAGCACGGCGGTGACGTCGCGCAGGTTCTTGCCCTGCCACGCTCCGGGCCAGGCGGTGATCGCGCCGTCCCGGATGCTCAGCGACGGATCGTGCACGGCCGAGGCCTCAGTGACCTCGTGCGCGGTCCCGATGCCGTGGCACCGGGGGCAGGCGCCGGCGACGGTGTTCGGCGAGAAGGAGTCCGATTCGAGTCGGTCGGCGCCCGACGGGTAGGTGCCGGCGCGCGAGTAGAGCATGCGCATCGAGTTCGACAGCGTGGTCATGGTGCCGACGGTGGAGCGGGAGCTCGGCGCGCCGCGACGCTGCTGCAGGGCGACGGCGGGCGGCAGTCCGGTGATCGAGTCGACGTGCGGGGTGGAACCCTGCGCGATCAGCCGCCGCGCGTACGGGGCGACGGACTCGAGGAACCGGCGCTGGGCCTCGGCGAAGACGGTGCCGAAGGCGAGCGAGGACTTGCCGGAGCCGGAGACGCCGGTGAACGCGACGATCCGGTCGCGGGGGATGTCCACGTCGACGTCGCGCAGGTTGTTCTCGCGGGCGCCACGGACGCGGATGAAGTCGTCCGGCCCGGGTCGGTCGTCGGTCTGGGTCGAGCGAGGAGCGGGCATTCGCTCGATCGTAGGCTCGGCCACTGGGAGAAGCGGTACCGCCGGCGGTACCGCGAACGACGAAGAGCCGCTCCGCCCTGATCGGCGGAGCGACTCTTCGCGTCGTGCGGTGGTGCTCGTGGTGCGGTGTTGCGGCAGGTGTTACTTGATCTGTGCGGTGATGGTGGCGGTGCCGACGAGGAGGCCGCGCTTGACGGCGTCG